>JAAFHM010000152.1 GCA_013298375.1 Ignavibacteria bacterium
CATTAGACGCGACCAATTCACTACTGCCTAAACTTATTGCAGAGGCAAATAATAGTAAAAGTCGTTATGAAGCTCATACAACGCAGACGAAAGGACAACGGACAACTTTCCCATTTAGTTTAGAGTTCGGTGGGAGATTAGGAATTGGTGCGGAATTAGGGATTAAACTTTCAATAGAAACAACGTTCCAAAACTCTTTCTTAAAGCGGCGCAGGGTTTTTAATCCTAGCATAATTTCCACACCAACACGTATTGAAGCCTACGCTGATGACGTATTTACTCGACGCGAACAAAATTGGAGGAAAATTTTCACAGACTGCTTATTGGCTTTGGTGGACCAAACGAAAATGGAATTGGTTGCATTTTGGGAAAACTCCGTTGTACAGCCTATTCGTAATGGCACAAAAGCAGTCAAAGATTTTTGTTCCGTTATTGGGAATGGTCTTGGAGATATTTTTGTTCGCATACAAAGATTTCCTTCCGACCCTGGTTCTGGTGGGGGCAAGCAAGCTGCTCGTTATGTTGCAAATACTTCTTCGATAGCATCTACCAATATTTACAGCAAACAAGCTACTGCTGTACTATCTTCTACCGAAGTTAAAGAAGTTTCTCCTGTGGGCGATATGTATTTTGTACGTTTTGAAAATGCGCAAGGTCGCATTGCTTCAATATCAGCACCAGCTCAAATTAGTTTAATCGTTTCAGATTCTACACTTGCGGCTGCGGGCTTTTCCTCATCCGATAGAAGTCGTTTACGTTTGTACTGGGTAGCAGTTGATAAGACACAGCAAACTATTGAGATTTCGACCCGCATTATTGGTGATTCCGTCATTGGTACAAGCCAATTATCAGGAGCATATTTTGCTGGTATCGCAATTCCTTTAGATACAATCAGTCCACAAATCATTTCAATCAGCACCATACTGATAAACGATGTACCACAGAATGTGTCTTATCGCCCAGATTTAGGTCAATTCACTGTGGAGCGACCGACAAATGTACGCACAGGTCAAAATATCGTTGCGATGAGCATTCACGATAGAGCGGGTAATGTGGTGCAGTCCTCATTAGCATTCATTATTTCCTCTACCGCATCAATTCAATCACCAATCGCAATTAGACCAATAACACCAGTTCAGACTTTGGTAAATACGCCTGTAAGCAGTAGAATAATTCTTGATGGTGTCGTAACAACATTTTCCACAAGTTCGGATAATCCCACTTTGATTCCTCCCGCAAACGTCAGCATTTCCGGCACAGGCACAGAGCGCACGATGACCATCACACCCGCACAAAACCAAACAGGCAGCGCACAAATCACGCTCACAGCCAGTAATGGCAGCCAAGAAGCACGGCAATCGTTCACGGTCAGCGTTGGTGCTGCTCAAGCGGTTATGCAAACAGGCTTCCGCCTCCTCACCCCCCAAAACCGCGCCGACAACCAACCCCAAGACATCACCTTCCGTTGGGGCGCAGACCCGTCCGCTTTTGCCTATCAATTCCAACTTTCTTCCGACCCAAGTTTTGATTGGCGACCCGTTTCGACAATTACCCAGGAGACTTTTTTCCGCGTCTCGGAACTCAACTTGAGTCAGTGGTACTACTGGCGTGTGCGCCCCGCAAACGGCGCGTGGTCGGAAACCTTTTCCTTCCGCACCGCCCCGACGAGCCGCCCTGCTTCCGGCACAAGCACAACCGCTTCCAGCCCCGATGCCGTCACGCCTTCGGCACTTTCCTATCGCATGGCGGAAAGCGCCCTGCGTGGCGAAGTTGTTCCGGGCGCATACCGTCTCGGCGTTATGCCCAACCCCTTCAGCCGCACCACCACGCTGGAATACGTCCTCCCCCGCGAGGGCGCACACGTCCGCATAGATGTATGCAATATGCTGGGACAAACGCTCTTAACGCCCGTAAACGGCACGAAGACAGCAGGAATGCACACGGTGGACGTAACGATGGACGGCTTCCCAAGCGGTGTCTATGTCGTGCGAATGAGTGTGGGCGGGCAGGTACTGACGCGGCAGATGACGCTTATTCGGTAGTTTTCTTTGGTGCTGCTCTCTCTCCGCGAGGGTCTGCCTTAGACGGCAGGCTCTCGCTCCCACGCTGGAGCGTCTGGTGGAGAGCGGCCCAAAGCAGCGCGACCCTCACAGTTTTTTGCCGTAAAGACACGCTGCAATTATTTCCCGCTTTTGCGTATTTTAGGGGGTAACTCACAAACGATTTTCAAGAGTATTCCCCCCGCGACCATGAACGCCCCCATCCCAGAACTGAAGCCGCCACTCACCAATGTTCAGCTTGAACTCTTGAAGGCGTTTTCGCTGAACCTTCCCGAAGCAGACCTCAAAAAAATTCAAGCCTTTATCACGAACCTGCTTTTGGAACGCGCTCACGATGCCGCCGATGCTGCTTGGGAAGAGCGCGGCTATACGAACGAAACAATGGAAGAATGGCTTCACGCCCACGATAGAACGCCATACAGACACTCTACCGCGGTTGTGGCAAAATCTCCCGACGAGGAATTGGTAGAAGCATGATGCGCGTTGCCATTGATACCAATGTGATACTTGTGTTTTTTGGACGCAATTCACGGTATCGTTTTCTAGCGGATGCTTTAGCGCAGCAACGCTATACCTTGCTCGTCAGTACCGAAATCATGCTTGAGTACGAAGAAGTACTGTATCGTCGGCAGCATCCATTACAAGCGGAGACGGCACTGCGATTCCTCCAAAACGCCGTTAGTGTACAGCGTGTTGATGTTTTTTACCGATGGAATCTCATCCACACCGACCCCGATGACAACAAGTTTGTCGATTGTGCTATTGCGGGGAACGCCGATGCAATCGTGAGTGAAGATGCTCATTTCGGCTCCCTAAAAAATATACCATTTCCCACCGTCAAGGTTCTCTCGGTGACGGAGTTTGCTAGTGCATTAGGCATAGGAGGTATAGTAATTTTTTGCGGTTATGTATGATAGTGACAATGAGCATGGAAGCTATGACAGAACTACTCGCACCAGCACCCACGAGCCTTCTCTTCGATATGGGAAGGCTTCAACCACGCACGGAAAAAGAGTATGATGCGCTCGTAGCGTTGTTGGATATGGTCTTAGATTCAGGCGGGCGATACGAAGACAATCCTTTATCGGAATTGGCATATGTCATCAGCAATGTCCTCAAAGACTACGAAGATATTCACTACCCCGATGAAGATTTTTCGTGAACAGTGTAGCACAAGATGCGGCAACACCGCAGAAACTACGCAAGCGCGGATGAGCGTTGGCGGACAGGTGCTGACGCGGCAGATGACGCTTATTCGGTAGTTTTCTTTGGTGCTGCTCTCTCGCTCCCACGCCGGAGCGAGAACCTCGCCCAAAAGCAGCGAGCCCCTCGCAAAAATACGTTCCCGCAGGCTCTCAGGAATATTTATTGGTTTTCCGCTTGTGCTGTCATATATTGAGCGTTGAGTACTGTTCTTATCCATCAATGCCTCACAACCAATCATGTCAGCCATTCTCACCTTTTCCTCGCTTGACGAAGCACTTCGCCGCATCGAAGATTTTGCCCAAAACGGTATAGAACCAAAGTCCGGCTCGTGGTCGCTCTATAAAACACTCAATCACGGGGCGCAAAGCATTGAGTTTTCGCTTTCGGGCTATCCGGCGCATAAATCCTCGCTTTTTAAGGCGACCGCAGGAAAACTTGCGCTACATATTTTCCTCGCCAAAGGCTCCATGTCGCACGATATTTCGATGCCAATCCCGGAAGCACCTGCACTGAACGATGAAGGAGACCCAATGCAAGGTTTTATGCGCCTTCAAGAGTCAGTGCAGAATTTTTGGAATCACCCAGGCGCATATAAAGACCATTTCGCGTACGGCAGACTCTCGAAAGCTCAGTACGACAAAATCCAAGCGCTCCACCTCGCTAATCACCTCAACGAAGGCTTCAAACTATGACCAATTTACCAATGACCAACGACCAATCCACAAAAGACCAAGCACCGGTTTTTTCTTCGTGGAATGTATGGTACGGGCTTACACTCGGCGTATTTGCTGTGGTTGTGGGCTTAATGGTTTGGTTCTCGAAGGCATTTCGCTAGACAGAGAGGTATGAATACGTGGTTTTACGCTATCTTTTTCCGATATATTCTTATTCCCTCTAAGGAATGGACAAAAAATAAGTGGATAACTTGCCTTCGACAAGCTCAGGCTGAAGAGCGTGTTGAGCTTGTCAAAGCATCCGTTTATTTTTGTTCTCTCCCTAACCTTCTTTTCATTATGCCAGTATGATTGTTCCTAAATCACTTCAAAAGAATGCTCTCCTGCCTGAGTCCATGCAACAATATCTGTCTATTCGGCAACGAGCGCAGAACTTATCAAATGATATTTTTCGACGTTACACTTCTCTTATCATTCCTAATGCAGCACGGGACCTAGGATTTGTCAATGGTAGGGTTATCACTGTTGATGAAACAACGGAGGATTTGAATTTGTTAATGAGTTATGCTCTCTTCTATTACACTATCAAAGGAAAAACACTTCTCCAGATGTATAAAGAAGAGGCAGGAGCAGAGCTTGATGAAGTTGATATACGCATTTTGGATGCAAAAATTTCTTCAAAGGTCGGCTTTTTTAAGGTTATCAGCCGCCAACCACAAACTTATACATTGACGTTGCGACCGCTTGGGCAAAAGGATGTATCGGACATTATGGTAACAGATATTGGTTTCAGCGCGTCCGCAGTCATCGGCTTGGTCATATACTTACGCATTATTGAAATTGATGATTTAGCCATGACCGCAGGCTTTACCTTTGCTTTTCCCGAAAAACACGAGACATATATTTTGCGAAATTATCAATCCGTAGGACGAACCTTCAACGTCAATAATAAAGATTGTCAAGAATTTTTAGGGGTGCGTAAACTCTCGCAGAGCCATGGAAATACGGTGCGGACAAGAGTTAATTGGCAGGAATAAAAGTCTCCCGATATTTAATCAACATATTTTCGACCTACTGTTTTTCCTTTTTCATGCACCTTCTTGACTGGCTCGTTCTCGCATCCGCACTCTCCTTCGTCGTTCTTTGGAGCATCCGCAAAAGCCGACTTGCCTCCAAGGGCGCGACCATGCACGATTACGTGCTATCGGGGCGCGAAGCAAAATGGTACACCGTCGCCGTGAGCGTCATGGCAACGCAAGCCAGCGCTATCACCTTCATTTCCCTGCCCGGACAGGCGTATGTCGATGGAATGCGCTTTGTGCAGTCCTACCTTGGCTTGCCGCTAGCCATGGTGCTGCTTTGCATCGTTGCCATTCCGATGTATCATCGCCTGAATGTTCTCACCGCTTACGAATTTCTGGAAAAACGCTTCGACCTCAAAACCCGCACCCTTGCTGCTTCGCTCTTCCTTTTGCAACGCTCGTTGGCGGCGGCGATTTCGATTTATGCGCCGTCCATCGTGCTTTCGATTATCATGGGCTGGAATGTGAGTTATGTGATTTTTGTGATTGGTGTTTTGGTCGTTCTCTACACCACCACAGGCGGTACGAGAGCCGTCAGTTGGGCGCAGTCGTATCAGATGGCAATTATCACGCTTGGCATGGTTTCGGTGGGCTTTTTGGTGGTGTATTCGATGCCGAAAGACGTTACGTTTTCCGACGCGCTTCGCGTGGCGGCTTTTTCGGGCAAGTTCAATACGATAGATTTCACCTTTGATTTGAACAATAAATACACGTTTTGGTCCGGGCTTATTGGCGGGCTGTTTTTGCAGATGTCGTATTTCGGTACCGACCAATCGCAGGTGCAGCGCTATTTGAGCGGCGAATCGGTTACGCAAAGCCGATTGGGTCTGCTTTTCAACGGAATGATGAAAATCCCAATGCAATTCGGCATTCTCTTCATCGGCGCGATGATGTTCGTGTTTTACCAGTTCACCACGCCGCCACTGTTTTTCAACCAAGCCGAAGTTGCAAAACTGAACGGCACACGCTATGAAGCAGAATACAAGCGCCTTGCAGAAGATTTTGAAAAAGCGTCCAACGTGCGGAGCGTGCGCTTACGCGCCTTTACCACAGCCGTCAATTCCGGCAGTGAGTCAAGCAAACAAGCTGTCTCCCAAGAACTCGCCACCAACGCCGCCGAACTCGCCTCACTCAAAGCCAGAGCGCAAGCGCTCTTGAAGGAAAACGACCCCAAAGCTGCCACCAACGACACGAACTATATTTTCCTCACGTTTGTCATCAACCACCTCCCGACGGGACTTGTGGGCTTGCTGATAGCAGTGGTGTTTTCGGCTTCGATGTCGAGTGCGTCATCGGAAATCAACGCCCTTGCTTCGACGACGATTGTGGATTTGTACAAACGCCTTTTTCAAGGCTCACTCTCGGAGGCGCGTTCTGTCTGGGTTATGCGTTGGGCGACGGTGATATGGGGGGCGATAATCGTCGGTTTTGCGCAGTTTATGGGCAGCTTGGGTTCGCTGATTGAAGCGGTGAATAAGGTAGGCTCACTTTTTTATGGCGCAATTCTGGGGATTTTCATGGCAGCATTTTTTCTCAAAAAAGCAAGTGGTCATGCGGTGTTTGTGGCAGCATTGCTGACGGAGATAATTATTTTCTCGCTCAATTATTTCACGGATATTGCGTTTTTGTGGTATAATCTCATCGGCTGTGCGCTTGTATTGGTGCTGGCTTTGGCGCTTTCGCCATTTTTTCCTTCTTCAGCCAAAACGAGGAAAGCCTTGTAAACAGTGCGTTATGAGGCTTTGTGGGGTTACCCTCCAACTTACTTTTTCGTCAAGTTTGCAATAATCGCTTTTGCTTGTTGAAGAATAGAAAAAATCTTGAACAGCCCTTCATCAGAAGCAGAGTATTGGTTGCTCTCCGCATATTTCCTGCCTTCGAGAACAACAAAAAACCAATTTCGCCCAACAACATGGCAGCCGTAAATAGGAAACTTGTGCGCGTTGAGTTCCTGAGCAACGAGCATTTCCGTCAGCACTTGAGCAAGCGGGTCGCTCTCTCTGCCGCGTACACGCTTGTATTCGTGAAGAAAAAAGAACGGCTGAATGGGCTTCGATTTCCCCGTTGCAACCAGAAAATCTACTCTGCCGGAAAGCGTGATTTCATCAACCGTTGCGGACAGTGTGCGCTGCGTAAAGGCTTGAAAAGAACCGGTATTAAAGCCCACAAGATTGATGAGCGGCGCGATAAACTTAAACTTGAGTTCATCCTCGTTCCAAGCGTCCATGTACTCAATATGTTCATTTTGCAATTTCTGTAATATCTCGTTTTCGGTAGATGTCGGCTTGAAATCAGCTTTTATCCATTCTTGCATTGTCGGCATTGTTTTGGTTCGCACGAGATTGAAAGCATTCTCTACCTCATCAATATCCCATTGTTCAAAGGTTTTAGTCTCGTTGGATTTCATTTGGTTACAGCAATTTGGAGAAATATTTTTCCAATAAATTACGAAAAAACTTGATAGCAGCAATGTTTGGAGGAGGTATATTTCAAGGTAGGTTGGTGGCAGATTGCTGGCAATTTCTCAGCTTTCTTCTTAATCTGCCAAACGAGCAAAGCCCCGTAAACAGGTCATTACGAGGCTTTCTCCTGTTTACTGATTTTTCCTGAGAAGGCATTTCAGTTTTTCAAGGATTGCTGATGCAAAAGCATTTGCAAGGACATTACTTCACCAAATTCTTGATAGCTTTCTTCCGATGGATGATACCCGTCAGGCGAGGATTTATGCGGCTCCGGTTCAAAATCAAGAGGCACACGTACCGCACGAGGATGCTTTTTCACGACACGCTCAATAACATCATCAAACGAATCCCCACGTAACCCGATAAGGCTGCGTAATGGCTTGGGGAGAAGCGGAAAACCGCGTAATGGCGGTATGCCAGCCACGCCGATAATGGCGTTGGGTGAATGCTGTTCCAGCGCAGTCAGTATTCGGTGCAGATTTCGCTCATATTTTGGTAACGTGAGCAAGGAAGTAACATCGTTTACACCAACCGAAAGAGCAATAAAATCAGCTTCATAGTTTGGTAACTGTGGCAATAGGGTTTGTTCGACTTTTTCGGTCGTTGCACCAATTTTTCCAATGGCGCACCATTCTATGCGACGAGAAAGCCTTCCAGCCAGTTCCTGTGCTGTCTGCCCGACTAATGCTTGCTGAAATGACGATGCCCCCACTCCGGCAATAATTGAATCACCGATAGCAATAAGCCGCAGCGTTTCGCCCTGCCCCACAATGCCCGTAGGAGCGCCTCCCGCAGCAGGAAAACGCGGTGCATTCTTGCGAACTTTATAGGCTTGCGGAAGAGTGAAGGGAAATAAACTCCAAAAAACAATGCTGCGCATAATGGTATATCTTTCAGAATGGTGTTCAAAGTGTATGCAGTAATGTAGATACACGATATAAGCAAAGACGCTATTAGCACAGAAGAATTGCTTCGGAAAAAGCAAAAAGCCTCAAAAGCGTTTTGCAATGAGGCTTCAAAGCTGTTTTCGCAAGAATTATCCGCAATTATCCCGGCAATTTCGAGAATGTTTTCTCCAATGTGCCTTCGATTTGACCTTTTGCCATTTTACCGAACATCGAAAGATCAATACCGACTTTTACTTCATTATCAACAATTTCAAACTTGCCGCCGGAAACAAGACCGGAGCTGAAGTTAAGGGTATTTCCGTCCCACGTTGTATCGCCAAAAAACATCTGCACGTCCTGGCGGGAAAGGACGTTATTGATCATAATTTCTTTCATTTTGTCAGCCGGGGTGTTGGTCGAGAAGGTTTTTTCGATGTCCATTGCGGAACTCCTGAATACGTGTACAAGAAAAAGATGAATTGATTTTGTGCGGCGAATATACGAAAGTTTTTTCGGGAATGGCAACAAAATGTGAGGGAAATTCGCTTAAAGTTTTTCAATATCTTCCACCGACAAACCTGTCAGTTCTGCGATTTCCGCCCAAGCATACCCTTTTTTTTTCATCGAAACCGCAACAAAATTCAGGACAGTTGCGGTGGTTGACTTTTCAATAGCACTGCGTTGCTCCTCTACGGCAGTCTGCCAAACACTATACCAGTCCCAATATTCCAAAAGACTCACTTCGTAGCGTTCACGCTGTTCCGGGCTGAGGTTGGCAACTTCCGCTGTATGAAATGCTTTCTGGAATATGGCTTCATTAAGTATAGCTGGAATATGGTCAAAATTTGCGAGGTTTTTCAGGAAAAAGCACCATTTGTCGAACTTTGTGACAAGTTCATGCTCCTGCTTCGTGAAAAGCGGCATTTGCAAAAATTTGAAATGGAGTTTATCAAAAAACACCTCGCCATCCTGATCTTTAAGGCAAACATCCCGCCGAAACTTTCGCCGCTCTTCTTCTTCGTCATACTCAAAATCCAGAATAGCAATAAAATACACCGCCTCTAGGTGAAAGTCCCAATTCCCTTTTTCCGATTGCTCTCGAATGGGATAGGTTGTATAAAAAAGCGCCCGGTCTTTGAAATACTTCACTTTTGCCTTCTGCATCTCCACAATAAAACGCTCGCCCGTCGTCGCTATGCAGTAAATATCAAACACTGCTTTACGCTCCATTGCTGTGTCGGGAGCATTTTCCGTATTGCGAAAATACACATTGGCTATTTGATGATAACAAGGCAGAAGCTGATTAAGAAAATCAATCAATAAATCTTTACTACCTTCCTCACCAAAGAGTTTCTTAAATCCGAAATCCGTATAGGGATTGATATATCTGGCTTGAGACATATATGCGAGAGTTTTTTTCGGGAATGGCAACAAAATGTGAGGGAAGGCTGAAATCTAATTATTTACTTAGTCGTCCCTGAAAAAGTCTAAAAAGCGAAGCGAAGCAATACGAACGAAAGTAATTGCCGAAGGAATATCCGGAAATTACTAGCTGCCGCCGCCATCATTGCATTGATAGCGTCTCCCTCTATAC
>JAAFHM010000509.1 GCA_013298375.1 Ignavibacteria bacterium
GGCGGTATCAAATTTCGTTTCGGGTGTTCGCAAAGCTGACGGCACTCAAATTTGGATTTCTTCCAATGCACGCCCCATTATTGTCGAGGGCGCGACAAAAGCCAGTGGTGTTGTTGTCTCCATAACTGATATTACCGAGCGCAAGCGGAAAGAACAAGAACTTCTGGAAAGCGAAGAACGCTACCGTTTAATTTTTGAAAACACCTCCGAAGGTATTATGCAGTCTCGTTCTGATGGCACAATTGAGGTCGCAAATCTCCAAGCCTGCCGAATATTAGCAAGGAGTATGGAGGAGCTTTGCCAAATGAATAGGCGAGATATTGTTGATAGAGACGACAAACGCTTGGCAGTCATAGCCGAAGAGCAGGAAAGAACGGGCTTTGTCAAGGGCGAATTGAATTTTCTGCGTGGCGACGGCACATCCTTTCCGGGAGAGTTTTCGATTGCTCAATTTACCGATGCAAAAGGAGTTACACACAATGCCGTTTTTTTACGCGATATTACCAAGCGTTTGGAAGCCGAAGAGGAAATCCTTCAGTTGAACCGCACCCTCACGCAGCGCGTGGAGGAACGTACCGCCGATTTGGTGCGGCTTAACAAGGAGAAAGATGATTTTCTCAGTCTTGCCGCGCACGATTTGAAAAATCCTTTGGCGGCAATTCGCTCCAGCGCACAAATTATCGAAGAGTGTTTTATTGCGGAAGAAACGATTGATTTTGCGGAATATGCTGATTCCATCGTTGCTACGGCGGATGAAATGTTGGAAATAATCACCAATTTCTTGGATATTGAACTCATTGAAAACGGAAAATTAGGCTTGGCATTGGAACGCTTATCACTGGAAATCGTTGGTAGGACGGTAGAATCGCACCGCAAGCGGGCTGCAACGAAGGGCATCACCATTCACTACGAAGAACTATCACAACCACTCTTTATCATCGCCGACAGACTTGCTCTGAAACAGATATTGAACAACCTACTCTCGAATGCCGTAAAGTTTTCGCCCAAAGGGAAAAATATCATTGTCAAGGTAACAGAGCGGCGCGAGGAGAACGACGAACAACTTCGCCATGAATCGCCCTATCGCCATGCTCTCCGCATTGCCATTCACGACGAAGGACCCGGCATCAGTGCTGACGATCAGGCAAATCTTTTCGTTAAATTCGCTCGGCTTTCGGCAAAGCCTACCGCAGAAGAAGGCTCCACAGGGCTTGGGCTTTCCATCGTCAAACGGCTTACCGAGATGATGAACGGGCGAGTATGGTGCGAAAGCACACCGGGCAAAGGAGCGACGTTTATTCTGGAATTGCCTGTTTTGTAGAGATGTTGTACACCGCCTTCGACCAATAAAACTATCGTAATCGGTCAGGTTTGCTGTCAAAAACATCCACGAATTACACGAATTGGCACGAACCAAGAACAATTTTCTTGGAAGATAATTTGCTTAACCCCTCTGATTCGTGAGGATTCGGGTGATTCGTGGACAATTTTTTGAAACCTGACGAGTTACAAATTACCTGTTCTATATCCGCAAATTTTGTATATTTCACCACATAACGAACAATCATGTCAATCGCCACTATTATCATCCTCTGTGTGCCATGGACAGCCCTATTTCCCCTGCTCAGATACCGCACACAAGCGCTAATCGTAATGATGCTTTAGAAGCACTCATTGTCACCAACGAACAAGGAATCGTGCTGGATTGGGACTCCCATGCCGAAGCAATATTTGGATGGTCACAAAATGAAATGATTGGTCAGCACCTGCAAAAAGCAATCCAGCGTCAGGATATTTTTGTGATTGAACAAGAATTTCAACGTTTAACTCGCACACCAAAGGCTTCGGAGCGGTATTATAGCGCCATTGGCATTCACCGTTCTGGTCAGCGCATCTCACTTGAGTTTTCAGCCGAGCCGCTAAACCTGAGTTCAGAAGCCACTAGGCGATACGACTTCTGCGTATTTGTTCGTGATATTGACCAATTCCAAGATGGCTACGCAGAACTTCGCCGCAGAGAGCGTCGTTTCAGGATTTTGAGCTATTTTTCTGCATCGGTATTCGGTAACGATACCATTGATGAAATTTGCTGGGATATTACACAAAACTGCATTGTGGAGCTTGATTTTGAGGATGCCATTGTCTATTTATTGGACAAGCAGCGCAATGTCTTGGTGCAATCGGCTGCCTTTGGCACGGGGAAAGAGCAGAATTTATCGGTCATCAATCCCCTAGAAATTCCTTTGGGGCAAGGAATTGTCGGCTCGGCGGCGCTGTCGCAGTCCATCGAAAAAATAGATGACACCACACTCGACCCGCGCTATATCGTGGATGACAAACCCCGATTTTCCGAACTCTCGGTGCCGATCGTGTACAAAGGCGTGACGCTGGGAGTGATTGATGCCGAACATTCGCAAAAGAATTTTTTTACCGACGATGATGTGTTGATCCTTCGGCAGATGGCGAGTATTGCGGCAACAAAAATTGTCAGGATTCAAGCCGAAGAGCAGGTGCGGCTTATCAATGAGCATTTGGAACAACGTATCGGCGAGAGAACAAAAGATTTACAAGAGGCGAACAATGAGATTCAACGCCAGATGGAAATTCTTGCCCACCAAGCCCAAGAACTGGAATATAGTCACGTGCTGCTTCAAGACAAAAACGAGCAACTATCGGCACTTAATCACGAGTTAGACAACGCCTCACGATTTAAGACGGAAATCCTCTCTATCGTCGCACACGACCTCAAAAATCCGCTTGGCGCAATTTTGAACTTCGCTGAATTATCGGTCTATGTTCTTGAGCCGGATTCCCCCGCATTGCGCTATATTCAACGCATCAATGAAAGTGCGCAGTATATGTTTGCCCTTACAGGGAAATTATTGGAAGCCGCAGCGATTGACTTAGGCAGGATTGAGATTGTTCCCTCCGTAGTGAGTTTGGCGGCGTTAGTTATGAATATTACGGAGTTGTATTACGACCGCTCTACGCAAAAGCAACAAAAAATCATCCTCGAAACCACGCCATTTATAGAGGTTTTGGGCGATGAAGCACGCTTGCAGCAGGTGATTGAAAACCTTCTTTCCAATGCCATCAAATACTCGCCTTTTGGAACAACCATTCATATACGGGTTTTCAAATTGGCGCAATCGCAGCGAACACCGCAGCACCTCAACGATTGCGAGTATATTCGGCTTGAGGTTCAGGATGAAGGACCAGGTTTTAGTAACGAGGATAAACGCGCCGCATTTCAGTTTTTTCAGCGCCTTTCAGCACAACCGACAGGCGGGGAAACTAGTCATGGCGTGGGGTTGGCACTGGTAAAAAAGATTGTCGATGCTCATAGAGGCATCATCCGCTTAGACTCCGAAGCGGGGGCAGGGACACGGTTTACCGTTGATTTGCCAAGCGCATAAGTCTTTTATACCTTTACGTTTCTCAAAATATATTTGACCGATGCAGAATCATTAGTTATATTTGTAACTAATAATTCACATTGAATATCATCACTGCGCGGTAACTATACTCAAAAAGGTCGAAAAACTCTTCCCGTCCGGCGGCTGAGGAGAGCAGATACGCTGCCGTCGGGCGGGTGCTGCGTATGCAATTTTCACCCATTCTCAGTATATTCCCAAGAATGATGATTCCTGAATAATTCTTGACGATGATGAACACCAATATTTCTGACCTCATCGACTCCATGGAGCGCTCTCTATCCATGCTGGACGAGGTAAGCACAGGACAACACGA
>JAAFHM010000556.1 GCA_013298375.1 Ignavibacteria bacterium
CAGCTTCGACGCGAGAACTCTACCAAAAAGAGCCTCCGCATCAAGCAGCGCAAAGCCGCAAGAAACGACGACTATCTTGAAAAAGTGCTTTTTGCACTATAACTTTTTTTTCATGCGATTGCCCTGATTTCTAGGAATGTATCGCCAAAAGTTCTGTGAGATGAGAAATTGTCCAGGTTGCACGGTTTTCGCGGCGCTCTGTTTTGTGTGGGTTAAACCACACCGACCGCCAGCCCGCTCCCAGAGCGCCTTCCACGTCGCTTTCGTAATGGTCTCCGACGTACACCGCTTCACCTGCCTCTACGCCAAGTTGCTCTAAAGTACGATCGAAAATCGCTTTGTGTGGTTTCATTACGCCAATTTCGCCGGAGAGTAATGCCGCATCAAACCTTGTTTCCCAGCCAAAACGAGCAAGTTTTCCGCGTTGCTGGTCGGTGAAACCATTGGTAATTAAGCCAAGTTTGAAGCGCTTTTTGAGGGCGAGCAAGGTTTCATCGGCATCGGGAAGGAGTTGCCAGCCGTCCGCATACAATTCGAGATATGTTTTGCCCATTTCCCTTCCAAGGCGCTCTGCATCTTGCTCCGTAAAGTCCGGGGCAACCTCGCGGAGTGTCTGAGCGAAACGTTTCCATTTGAGGTCATCGGCGGACAGGCGCTCCATTGCTAGATCTTTCCACAAAATTTCGTTCCAATGCCGATACGCCTTGATGAACTGTTCCGGTGCGGTCTGGAGGATAGTTCCGATGAGGTTTTCGTGGTAATAACGTGGCATAAATGCCGTGATTGCTCGCTTTTCGGCGACTGTGTGGTCGAGTAAGGTGTTGTCGAGGTCGAAAACAATGGCTTTGAGATTGGGGAAGTGCATGGTAGCTTGGTTGGTGGAAAGTTTGCGTTACAATCGTTTGGTTTCTTCTTCGGTTAAGCCTGTTATCGCTGCAATTTCCTGCACGGATAAGCCGCGCTTTGCGAGGTTACGGGCGATTGTGCGTTTTTCTTCGTGCGCTTTTCTACGCTCTTGTTCACGCGCTTGTACAGATGCTTTTTTGACAGCCTTTGAAACAGCTTTTTCAACAGCGTCTCCTACTGCCGTGTTTATCACATTCTGCATATCGCGGTAATGTTTGAGCGATGTATCATATTCTCTTGATTCGATTTGGTTGAATTGCGCTATTTCTGCTGCTCGGAAGGCATTCTCAAATATCTGCTCTTGCAATGCCAGTGGAATGCCGTCTAATCGGCTCACATTACGGATGAAATAGAGCCATTTGTCGGTTTGCGTTATGAGTTCTTTTTCCGTCTTGGTAAATTTTGGCATTTCCAAATAGACAAACGTCAGCTTGTCGTAAAACACTACATTACGCTGGTTTTTCAGTTGGACAAAATGGATATAATCGGGATTTTTTTTGTCTTCATCAAACACAAAGTCCAGAATGCCGATACAGTAAACCGCCGAGAGCTTGAAGTCCCATGGGTCGCCGCGTTCCGCCTGCTCTCGGATAGGGAAGGTGGCGTAAAAGACGCTTCTATCCCGAAAGAAATTCTGCTTTGCTTTTTGGAGTTCGACAATAAACCGCTCGCCATTTTCGCCCGTGCAAGCGATGTCGAAAATTGCTTTGCGGTCAAGTTGGGTTGAGCCTGCGGCTTCATTTTTGGTGTACTCCAAATTGCGAATACGGTGCTTGGGCGGCAAAAGCGCGTTGAGAAAATCAATCAGCAAGTCTTTATGCGCCTCTTCGCCGAAGAGTTTTTTGAAGCCGAAATCGGTGAAAGGGTTGCAATAGCGTTGTTTCATGGCTGTTCGTGGGAGATTGTTTGCAGGGAATAGAAACCGATGCACTGCAAAATAACGTATTTACCGCGTATTTGGAAGGAACAAATTTGTTTTGACTTCTGAAAGTATCTGCCTCCGAAGCAAGTAAAAATGAAGTTCGTATATTTCCCCAAATGACTTTCGGTCATAAAAAAAACATACTTTTCGGGACTACCGCAACGGCTGGCAAAATCGTATTTTTGTCTCGTAATCATTCGTTTCTTCCGTGCATATTTTCAAGGAATAGTGTCCCAGTGATGAATACTTCTCGGCGATATATACTCTTGCTGATAACGGCTCTCTTCGTTTCCTCTATGCTTGGCGTGTGCTACGCCTTAGCGGGGTAGAAAAAACGTCCTAGAAAAAAACGTCATTGTTGTCTCTGCGATCGGATTTCCTCTCCTCTGTTGTTTGCAAAGCGCTTGCTTGAAAAGCGCCTCTCTTCTGTCCTTCCTCTGTGGCAGAGTGTCCTCAAAAAGCGCATCCGCGAAGCAATATAGTGCTTCCTGAGATGCGCTTTTTGCATTTCGCCTATTTTTCCTAACGCTTCGCCACATTTTTTTCACGCTTCGCGGTTCTTTTTTTGCCCGGAAGCCGCATTCTGACGATGTTTGTACAGTAGCCTTTCAGCACAATATTCACTGTAATCGCAACAAATTTTCGGACATTTTCAGGGAACACCAATGAAACCGTATTATCGGACAACATCCTCAAAAACACTGATTTTCTGCGCCCTCGCTGTTGTATTGGGCGCTAGTGCCGCATCCTGCAAAAAAGGCGACGGGGGCGATACCGCCAAACCCGAATACCGACCGCTTACCGAAGCCGTCTATGCGTCGGGAACGCTCACGCCACGCGGCGAATACAAGGTTTATGCAATGGCAGATGGCATTTTGACGCGCCGTTTGGTGGACGAAGGTACGCCCGTCAAAGCAGGTGATGTGCTGTTTCGGATTGACAACGACGAACAGGCAGCCCGCATGAATGCTGCCCGCGATGTCTATCGCACGGCGCAATCGAACTACACTGCCACGGCTCCCGCACTCGCGGAAGCAGAATCCGGTTTGCGCTCGGCGCAGTCAAAATTTATGACCGATTCGCTTCAATTTGCCCGCGTTAGCGACCTTTTTGCCAGCAAAGCCATGACCCAAGCGGACTTCGACCGCGCAAAACTTGCCTTTCAAGTATCGCAAAACGACTTTGCTGCCGCAAAACAGCGCTATGAGCGCACCAAACGCCAGCTTTTTGTGGAAATGCAAAATGCCGAAAGCCAGTTCAAAGTCAGCGCAAAGCAAGAATCCAACGCTTTTGTGAAAAGCTCCACCGACGGCATGGTCTATGAACTCTACAAGCAGCAGGGCGAGGCTGTACGCCGCAATGACCCGTTAGCGCTCTTGGGAAGCGGCTCGGAGGTCTATATCAAACTGAGTGTGGACGAGTTGGACATTCGGAAAATTCAACTTGGGCAGGAAGTGTTGGTGAAAATTGATATTTACCAAGACCGCACCTTCAAAGCCAAAGTCGAGAAAATTTATCCTATGCTCACCAAGCAAGACCAGTCCTTCCGCGTTGATGCCGCCTTCGCCGAAGAACTACCCGCAAAATTTGTCGGCGTTACGGCGGAAGCAAATA
>JAAFHM010000291.1:0-2697 GCA_013298375.1 Ignavibacteria bacterium
AGTCTCTTCCCACTCTCCCTCACGGGGAAAAGGCTTGACTTCAACGTAGCTAGGTTTTGAAGCGTTCAAAATCACAAAATCTGGCATCCACCCATCAAAATCACACGGCTCGTATTGGTGCTGCCATCCCAAAAGGTCAAAGAACGCAGCCCATTTTGCTTCAAGACGGCTGCGATAAGATACGCCGTTGTACGTGGTTGCTATTGGCTTCATAGATGTTTGCTCCGATAAAAAATTGTAAAATTAGCCCTGCTTTGCAGCGCATTTGAACCGCCCGCCGGAATCGAACCAGCGCGAATACCATAGACGGTTGTGTGTGTGCTACGACGACGGGACTTGAACCCGCACCAATTCTGATTATGAGCCAGACGCACTGCCAATTATGCTACGCCGTACCCTGAGCGTTTCCTGTGCGCTCATTCCCCTCAAAGTGTTTGTGTGTGTGTTCATATCGCGTTGAGAATCTCTTTCACCGATTTACCTCTTACATCTATCTGCATTTCTGCTTTCTTCCTCGTTGCACGCTCGTACTGCTCTTGTATCTCGTTGGTAGAGAGTTTGCACCCCTGAATGTACTTCTCTAGCGCCGACCGCGTTGCAAGGCGCTTGTTACCTATCTTGCGAGATTCAATCACGCCCGAACTCATCCACTGCCGGATTGTCCACAGCGAGAATTTCCCGTCGAAATGCGCGTGTATGTCGTGTGCGTCGAGGTACATTGCTAGATATTAAGAGGTTCGTCGTCATTCCGTTTTGCTAAGTTCCGTTTGTTGCGCCATGTGCGATACAGGCGCTCAATCTCGAAAGCCACAAAAGCCACTATTACCGCAGCGAGGGTGCACGAAGTCAGAAGGTATGCGGTTTGGATGAAGATTTTCATGCTTGCTCTTCTCCTTTCTGTTTTTGTTGCTGTATTGCCTTCCGCTTTTGCGCACGAAAAAATGCGGCTGTAATATTGTTAACAAGACGGTTCGGCGTTATTTTGCGGCGTTTCGCTTCTGCATACAACTTTTCCGAAAGGCTGGCTTTGATGGTTGCCCCGAATCGGGGGCGGTGTACTTTTTTTACTTGCATAGTATCTACTTTTTTCTATTTTTACTGTACGTCAGTATGACGTTTTTATGACGTAGCAATATACCATTAAAGTAGTAACTACGCAAGAAAAAATCACTATTAAAGTAGTAAAATGGAAACTGAAGAATATAAGTCAAGATTTGACAACGTTGTAAAAATTTTGACTAACGGCAATAAGTCCGAATTTTCTCGACTTATTGAGGTTTCGCCCCAAAATTTCGCACGGTACAGAAACAAAGAGATTGGTATTGGAATGGTAATGCACGAAAAATTACGGGCAATCGGAATTAACTCCGAGTACATCAAAGGCATTTCTAAAAATATGTTCGCGGATAACGAAGCAGGTGCAATTTTACAAGCAAAGCATGGAGGCGAAATGAGTGCAACGCAAAAACAGGGTGTCCAATTTCAAGCGACGATAGACCCTATCGAAGATATTAGAATACCATTGATGACATCCCCAGCTCGTGCTGGGGTTATGTCTTGGGCAAGCGGTGATGTAGAAAGCTACGTCAGCGTGAAAAAATATCACCATGCAGGCAGTTTTTACGTGATGGTGCAGGGCGACTCAATGATAGGAGCGGGGATAGAAGAGGGCATGAGAGCGCTAGTGGACACAACGATAGAACCAAGAACGGGAATGATTGTACTTGCGCAGTATGCAGATACAGAAAACTACACTATCAAGCGTCTCAAGAGGAACGGGAAAGATATGCTTTTGCATCCTGACAATCCAGATTATGAGCCGATTACAGTCAATGAAAACATCGTAATTCGCGGTGTGATAACGAAAGCGGAAAGGGTGTTCCTGTGAAAATAGCGCTGGCTCTACTGGTATTGGCTACATCCCGCCTTTCGGCGCAAGCCTTTCTTGAAAAGGACAGCTTGAAGGCAACAGTGCTGCGGGTGATTGATGCAGACACGTATCAAGTCAAATACCGAAAAGACGTGTTCAATGTCCGATTGCGCAATCCTAACCCGAAAGACACGATCGACACGTGGGACAAGAACCTTCGCCAAGCCCGCAAGCAAAGTGCGCGGTACGGCATAAGCGTAGATTCCGTGCGGGCTTTGGGCAATGAAGCGACAACGTACATGGATTCGCTCTTGACAGGCAAGAAGGTGATTCTTCGCCGTTACCCTGACCAAATAACAGCTTCGGCGCAATGGTCGTACAATCGGCTGCTGCGGGGCGTGGAGTTGGGCGGTTTACATCTTAGTTCAATATTCCCAGAAAAATTCAGAGCGAAGTAGTCATGCAGAAACAGTACAACGCTGCCAATATGCCATCAACCACGATGGATGAAAAGGCGATTGTGGAACTTGTTAAGGAAGCCCTTCGGATTGCGGATAGTGCCAGAACACCGCTTGAAATCAAGCAATCGCTCTTTGAACTCGCCGAACTCAGAACACTCTTGGACTTACGCTCAGAAGAGCAGATTTTACGCTACGAGCGAATGAGGATGAAAAAAGCGGATATTCTTGATTACAAGCAAGCCGTTCATGTTTTTCGGACGCAACTTGAGCAAGCGATTTTGGATTTGCAGCACAAAGAATATCTGTTGTAACTTTTTTTTCACCCCCGAATGCCACGCAAAGACACATTCCCCGGCACAATCTACG
>JAAFHM010000291.1:2707-6255 GCA_013298375.1 Ignavibacteria bacterium
AAAAAGGGCGCAATAAATGGATAATCAAGTTGCCGGGGATGAAGCCCGTGCATACGGGGTTAGATTCTACGCCTGAGAACAAGAAAATAGCGCGTCAGATACGGGAAAAACTGTATTTGGAAAGCAAAGGCATAGGCAAAGCAAAGAGCGAGACAATCACCTACGACGCGGCTTTCGTGCAATTCCTGAAAATCCATTGCGCACAAAAGACGGAACAGACCAAAGCGGGCTATCTGTATGCTTTCCGTGCGATTGCCCCTGAAAGCCGTTTACTAACCACGCAAAACGTGGAGCGTGATATACTGCACTATCTCTCACAAGCGAAAGAGCGCGGTCATACGCAAGTCACTATAAACAATTACCTCGGGCATTTTCAGGCGTTTTTGAATTTCTGCACGAAACGCAAATGGATAGAGCGTACTGAGTTTGCAAAGTCGTACAGAAAAGCGCCGTTTGTGCCTGTTCGCAATTACACCGAAAACGAGTGCGCGGCGATTGTGGAGTATTGCCGGAAGAGCGAAAGAGAGAATTTCCGCGAATTAGGCACGATGATTGAGTTTATGCTAGAGACGGGGGCAAGACCTGTTGACGCTCTGTATCTCGAATGGTCGCATATTAAAGCAGACAACACGGTAGATTTTGTGAACAAGGTTGATAAGACCCTAGAGAATATCCCGCTTTCAGACGCGGCGCTTGCGGTACTGGCACGAATCCCAAAAAATGGGGTGAAAGTTTGGCGTTGGAAACACAGCACACTTTCACGATTGCGTAAATGGCTCGACGAAATCCTTGAGGCTTGCAACATCCCCGCAGAAGGCAGAGCATTTAAGGAGTTTCGGAAAACGTTTCGGAATAGGCTGCTCGACGCAGAGGTTCAACCTGAAATAACGATGAAGCTCATGCGTCATAAAGACGTAAGGACTACCATGAACAATTACACGAAATTTACGCATGAAAGCCTGAGAAAAGGGCTGAAAAAACTGCAAAATGGTAGCGAGAAGGTAGCAGAGGTTTAGCACATTAAGGACTGGCGGGGCTTGTGTGGCGAAAAATCATTGAATGGCATTCAAGAGGTCAGCGGTTCGATCCCGCTTGGGTCCACACTGTAAATCTTCAAATCCTTGTAAGCCGATGCCTTACAAGGATTTTTTTTACCTGCGAATAATATAACGTTGGGGTAGTGTTAAGTTTTGAGTGATAAGTTTTAAGTAAAAAAGCAGTTAAACTCATGTAAAAAAAGAGATTACTCTCGATTTTGCTCAACAACTATCAACTCGAATTGAACATTACCTAACGTTGAAATAATCTATAAATTTCAAAAAGGGTAAAATATGCAAACTGTCATTATTTCCGGCGCAAGCGGCGCATTGGGAAAGCATATTGTCGAGCGATTTTTGCGTGGCGAATGCTATGTTTACGCGCTTGTGAGGCAAACAGAAGCAGCAAAAGCTCTCACCGCCGACTTCGGCTCGTACTCCTCGCAGCTAAACGCCGTCGTCTGCGATCTTGCCAGTACAATTTCCATGCAGCATTTTATGAGCGCAAGCGCCATTGAGCGCTGCGATGCCGTTATTCACTGTGCCGGAGGAATTCAAGCAGGAAAACCCATCGAAGAAACCAGCGCAGAAATAGTTCACACGATGCTAGAAATCAATTATTTGACGGCATTCAATCTGCTTCGGGCGACGTTGCCGCTTCTGCAAGCGCGTGGTGGTGCGGTCTTGACGATTGGCGCGAATGCCGCGCTCTCACCCGAGCTGCATAAATCCGCCTACGCCGCCTCCAAAGCCGCTCTTATTGCCCTCACCCAAGCGACTGCCCACGAAGGTCGGCAATACGGCATTCGTGCAAACTGTCTCGTTCCCGGCACGATTGACACGTCCGCAAACCGTGAATGGGGAACGCCTACGGATATTGCCCAATGGATAACACCGGAAGCTATCGCCGAAGCCGCATGGATGCTCTGCGGAGAGAGCGGCAAAGCAATTTCGGGTGCTATTCTCCCGATGCGCTAACAAAAATGAAAAAAAAAGAAATACGTTCGTCACGATACAACCTTTGAGATAGAGCATAGCAAGGAGTTCGGGGATTGCCCTCAATATTGACCGTTGCTTCTTTCAACGCAATATCGACAGCACTCATCCAGCGCAGAGAGCATTGGTGGAAGATTTCGATATCCAACATTCAGATTTCATACGATTGCCCTAAAGAGGTTGTATGAATTATTTGCAATGACGAAAAAAAATAGTATTTTCCCCGCTCATTACGCTGTTTGTGTTATCACCACTTTCCACCAAACTCTATGAAACTTGTGCTACGAGTTGCTATACTCATGCTGTGCTGTGCGGAGATTTTCGCGCAAATCACCTTCCCCCCGCAAGACCCCGCAAAACCGACGTTTCCTTTTGTCCAGATAGGCGGGCAAGTGCGCTATCGTGGCGAGTTGGACGGGCGATTTTTCGATGCCACCCAAAAGCCTCTGTTCATCAATATGCTCCGAACGCAAATTAGCCTCAAGACGGCATTAAATGAGGATATTAGCGCTTTTGTGCAGGTGCAAGACTCCCGCAATTTTGGCGAAACCCAAGATGGCGCTTGGCGCGGGACACTGGATGGTCGCGCCGACAATCTGGATTTTCGTCAAGCATGGCTGGAATGGCGGAATTTCCTCACTCCCGGGCTGACGATGAAACTTGGTCGTCAAAGTTTTGCAACCAACAATGAGCGTCTCGTTGGGGCGTTGGATTGGCACAACGTCGGTCGCAGCTATGACGGCGCAACGCTTGTTTACGCCACACCCGACAAATGGCAAGCCCGCGCATTCGGTTTCGTGCTGGGCAATGATGAACTTTTGATGACCTCCGCCGACCGCCAAAACCCACAAGCGCTCATGGGAATTGATGTGACGATTCCTTGGCAACAGGCACTCAATCTCTACTTGTACCACGACCGCGCCGAGCGAAAAATTCGACCCTCTGCTTTTGCTGCAATGGGCGACACCACCACGTTTCAACGCTTCACCGCAGGGCTGTACCTCAAAAATATCATTGACGGTTGGGAATATGAATTCGAGGGTGCGTACCAATTCGGCACAAAACAAGACGTTCCCACGCTTGGGCAAAGCGCCAATATTGCGGCGTATTTGCTGACGGGATATTTCGGAAAACGCTTCGTAAACGGCTCACAGAGCGGCGCAGTGGGAATTGGCGTGGATTATTACACGGGAGACAACACCACGACAACAGGTGTAAGCGAGGGATTTAATCACCTCACCACGACCATTCACAAGTTCTACGGTTACATGGACTTTTTCCCGTTCACCATTTTGCCCAACACGGGATTGCGCCGCGCTCCGGCAATAACAAACTACGGTTTACTTGACCCCTATTTGCGAATAACCTACACGCCCGATTCTAAAACAGACTTCTATCTTGCGGGGCATTATTTCCTTGCACAACAATCCGTCGCTTTGCCGCAAAGCCGCACTGCTACTGCATTGGGAATTGAGATTGATGCTACTATCAATTACAAAGTCACCTCGTTTCTTG
>JAAFHM010000370.1 GCA_013298375.1 Ignavibacteria bacterium
AGTCTCCATATATTTTGCAGTATCAAAGCATTACAGGGTTCGGTGTAGTCAAATACAAACTCGGTTCCGCATTTTCTCTCCAAGGGAAAATAGTCTTTTATGGCTTAACACATGGATTGGGAATGGTCGGTATTAGCTGGCATCCATTTTAATCTCTCGTGTAATTTCTCCCTCCGTATTTTTGTCATTGTCCCTCTCTACTTGAATATGCGTCTTTTATTTGCTTTGCGGTACTTTTGGGTTATGTTGACTGCGCTTGTCATACTTTCCGCAAGTGCTTTCGCCCAAGAATCATCACCAACACTCTACCACCTTTCCGGCACTATCACCGAAGAGAAAACCGGAGAAGCCGTTATCAGCGCCTCAGCGGTGCTGTATCAAGGAACGGTAAGCGATTTCGTCAATCTCCCCAGACCGTTTCGCGGCGCACTCTCGAATAAATACGGCTTTTACAGTCTAAGCGGTATTCCCCAAGGCGCATACACGCTTATTGTGCGCAGAATCGGTTTCAAAACCGTCAGCCGCTTGGTGGAAATAGCAAGCTCTTCTCGAATGCTCAATTTGAGTTTGACAAGCGAAGCGGCGCGGTTGCAGCAAGTCTCTGTGCAAGCCGACAAGCAGTCGAAAACAAGCATCAGCGAAATCAATATCCCAATGGAGTTTTTACGGCAAATGCCCGCTATCGGCGGTGAGCGCGATATATTTCGCACACTCCAGCTTTTGCCCGGTGTCAAAGCCGGAAGCGAGATTTCGAGCGGCTTGTATATCCGCGGCAGCACTCCCGACCAAAACTTGATTTTGCTGGACGGCGTAACCGTGTACAATCCTCAGCATCTGGGCGGCTTTCTGAGCGCGTTTAATCCTGATGCTGTGAGCGATGTGCGATTGATAAAAGGTGCATTTCCTGCCGAGTACGGCAGCAGACTTTCAAGCGTGATAGACCTCACTATGAAAGAAGGCTCTAAGGAAAGAATCAAAGGTGCTGCCGGAATTTCACTTATCAGTGCTAAAGCCCTCTTGGAAGGACCAATCGCAACGAATGCGAGCTTTATGGTCTCCGCCCGCAGAATGTATTTTGATATTATCGGCTTTGCCGCTGACCCGACAGGTAGAGATGTGCCGCGCTACAATTTTTATGACCTGAATGCCAAAGTCAACTACCGCATTGACGAGAACGACCATATCTTTCTGAGCGGCTATTTCGGACGCGACCTTTTGCCACGCCTCAATCGCCCCAATGAAACCACGTTTGAACTCGGCTGGGGCAATGCTACGGGAAATCTTCGGTGGACGCATATTTTTTCGTCCTCGCTGTTCAGCACGTTTTCACTGATTTACACCAGCTATGATTTTCGCTATGCAGCATTTGAAACCGCCGCATTGCAAAATTCCAAACAATTTGAAACCACAACCGCCATCAACGATCTCACGTTCAAAGGCGAAATGCAGTGGTTTCCGGCTGAGGGGCATTCGGTGAAAAGCGGCATCGAAGCCACACGGCATGATTTCACAGTGAACATTTTGAATAGCGCAGGGATTCTACAAATCACGGCAAATCCTGAGCGGAATCAACCACTTCAACGCCTGCAAACTTTAGAAATAGCGGGCTTTGTACAAGACGAATGGGAAATTACGCCGTCCTTGTCGGTGAATCTGGGCGCACGAGCAACCTACTTCCAAAGCGGCTCACACTTCCGCTTTGAACCACGAGCCGCCCTTGCCTACAAACTCAGCGATGAGACAACGCTCAAAGGCGCATATGCAATGGCGCATCAGTTCTTGCATCTTCTCCAAGAAAACACTATTGCACTGCCCACCGACACATGGTTTCCTTCCACCACTACATTGCTTCCATCACGCTCAACGCATTATGTGGCGGCGCTGGAAACATATTTGTTTAATCGGGAGTATTTCCTTACGGTTGAAGGCTATTACAAACGCATGGAAAATATCTACGAATTCCGAGAAGGAGCGCGATTTGTGCCGGGCGTAAGCGTGGAAGGGCTTCTCACCGCAGGCACAGGCGAAAGCTACGGTGCGGAAATTTTCTTGAACAAACAAATCGGTGCATTCACGGGCTGGATAGGCTACACGCTTTCGTGGGCATACCGTCAATTTCCCGAAATTAACGGCGGAAGACCCTTTTTTCCGCGCTTTGACCGCAGGCACGATATTACGGTGGCATTGTCGTACAAATTCAGTGATAAATGGGAAGTCGGGGCATCGTGGACATATGCTACAGGACAAGCATTGACTATGCCTATTGGGGTATTAGATCTTGCGTTTATTCCGGGACTCATTGCCAGACCAAATCCTTTCACCAATGCGACAACACGTCCCTATACTTATCTTTATGCTGACCGCAACAGCTACCGAATGCCCGATTATCACCGATTAGACCTGAATTTGATGTATAAATTTCAGTGGTTTAATCTGCCCTTTGAAGCCTCCATCAACATTTACAATGTGTATAACCGTCTGAATCCTTTTACGGTGTGGGTGGATGAGCGCGGTAATGTTACAGCGCTGAAGCAATATACACTTTTACCTTTTTTGCCGACCATTGGTATTTCGTTCACTTTTTAACTCTGTATTGTAACCACATCTTGACTTTTTATCATGGACATTCAAGAATCATTGCTCTATCGCTCAGTCCGTCAAATCACCATCTTCCCTGTGATATTGTTTTGCATCGGCTTATTGTCTTGCGAACAGGTAATAACACCGAGTGTGCAACCAGAGTACGTCCCCAAAATTCTGCTGTTTGGTTCAATCGTTGCAGGAAAGCCTATTGCGAGTTTATATGTTGCAAGAACACTCCCGCTCTTTGATACAATCAATGAAAAACGTTCTATCATAACCACAGCAACGATACGTGTGCGCGTGGACGGACGGGAATATTCAATGGAGCTTGAGCCAATGAGTATTACGAACACAAACGGAACGGTAAACACTCTTACACTACGCTCGTACTATCGCACCATGCCGCCCTTGATAGCAGAAGAAGGCAAACGGTATGAAATTATTGCCGAATGGCAGGGCTTACGCGCTCGTGTGGAAACGTTTCTCCCGCGTTCTGTGCCTGTGGAGGCGGCACGAGAAATTATTATTGATGGCAAAGACCCAAGAACTGGCACAGACACTCGGCATTATCAATATGAAGCCACATTTACGCCACAAACAGGCATTGCGTATCGTGCTGGTATTCTGGGCGGTCTAGGAGCGGATACAGTCTCTGCAACCGCCTCTGCACTAGCAGGTTTATCAGAAAGTGCGCCTCTTGTTACCATCGCTAATGCCGATGCAAATGGTAAAATTCGACTACTCAGTCCTTTAGTGCCAGCTACGTTTATTCCCGGACGAGGTTGGACCACCATATCCAACCCACACGTAGCATTGTATCAAATAGACGAGGCGTTTGCGGAGTATGCAAGGACGTTTGGAAATGCGTTTGCTTCCAGCAACCCTTTCTCCATCGGCGGAGTGAATGCCAAATGGAATGTGACGGGGGACGGTATCGGGATAGTCGTGGGTATATCGAGTTCACGAAAAAAAGTACCGTGATTATATCTACAACGCCGCCTTGCCCGTCAACACCGTCACAGCGTTCCACAAGCCGCGTTTGCGCTTGAGTGTGAGATTTCGCCCTGTTTGGCGGTTGTATTCTGCAACGAGATATGCTTCACATTCGGGAAAAAATTCCGGGTCAAAATTCGCAGCGCCGAGTTCCGTCAAAACCTCTTCCACACTGGTCTGTCGCTCAATCCAATGTGTGCAGACATCCTGCCGGAAGCGTACACCCATCACGTTGAACCCCAGAACGCGCTTTGTTGCGTCGTTTGCATAGACGATACGCAAAAGCCGCTTCCCGTCTGCATCTTGCCAGACAATCGTTTCTTCGCCCTCGCTGCGTTTCGCTCTCCTCGCCGACAAAAATTTTGCCCCGTCCTTGCTTTTTGGTATCTTTGCCTCGTGTGAGACTGCCGTGTTCTCCTGCTCCTGCTCCTGCTCCTGCTCCTGCTCCTACGCGGAGCGCTTACTCAAGGTGCAACACTAACACGACACCAGAAAAATCTCGTTCCGTACTATTTTTACCGTCCCAACTATGCGTGTTCTCATCATCGAAGATGATACCCTGATTGCCAATGCCATTCTCCGCATTATCAATCTTGATTTTAAGGGAGAAGTTGCTGCGTCTAAAGCGGTCGGAACTGTGCAAGAAGGTATCGCTGCTCTGGAAACATTTCTCCCTAACGTTATCCTTTTCGATGTGCGTCTGCCCGATGGCACAGGATTCGACATTCTCAGAGTGCTACCCGCCGACCACATCGCCGTCAAAGTCTGCATCTCGGGGCAGCCGACCAACGATATTATGAACGAGTTTGCCAAAGAAGGCGTGTACCTTTTCATTGCCAAGCCGTTTGATGTCGTGCAGTTACGGGAGTCGCTGCAATCGGCACTGCTAGAGTTGCGCCAAAGACAGCAACAACGCACCTCCTTCATAGAACTCCTCGAAAACCACGACAAACTCCACGCAATAGTCCGTGAGCAAGAGCAGGAAATTATGACCTTGAAGCAATCAGAGCCTTCAGCGGCAGACGGTACAACGACAGGGATTGAAAGGCAAGAAACGACGACGAAAGACGCTGAAAGTGTAGAATCAGAAATGGAGCAGGATACGCCGACGTTGCTGCTTACCCTCCGCATTGATGGCGAAGACCATCGTGTTGGTATTCCGATAGCAGAAATTCTCTACATCGAAGCGCGAGGAAGCAAAATTGCGGTTATCAGGCGCAATGGGGAAGCGCTCGAAGCCACACGAACACTTAAAGCACTCGAAGAACAGCTTGCTGAGAACGATTTTTTGCGGTGCCACGCCTCGTATTTGGTGAACTGCCGTGCTGTTGGGGCATACAGCGCTTCCTCGCTTACGCTTGGCACGGTCAAGGTACCAATTTCTCGAAAATATCAGCCAAATGTCCGGCAGCGCATGGCAGAATTATTCGGCAAAAAACGATAAAAAATGCTCAAAACTGGTTAATTATCCATTAAGTCATGCTAATTATCCATTACGTTTGGAGACAAGGGGGAAGTCTGCGTAATTTTGTGGCGTACTAAAAAAGCCCGCCTTTCCCAATCTGTGAGTTCGTTGCTCACATCATGCTCAAGC
>JAAFHM010000203.1 GCA_013298375.1 Ignavibacteria bacterium
CCCCACAACGACGGCTGCGAGCCTGTTCCCATGCCGCGCAAAGACAAAGCCGCTCCGCGAGGATTGCCATTGCGACGCTTTGCCACGATATGCTCAAAAGCAGCATGACGACGAAAAGAAGCAAAGAGCGCTTGGTTGTACCAAAAATTGAAAAAATCGCTCATCGTCGTAGCTGCATCAAGTCTTTGCGCTAATGCTTCGTCGGATTTTCTCCGCAAAAACCGTTCTTCCTCACTGCGCAAACCAGCCGTTGCCGAAAGAATAAGTGCGGCTTGAAAGCGTTCAGGAAAGCGTAAGGCAAGATATAGCGCCAAACGCCCGCCCATCGAATAACCGCAAAGATACGCTTTTTCGCACTCAAGTATATCCAAAATTTCTATTATTCCCGCCGCAACGGATTCGAGAGAGAATAACTGGGCAGCGTCAATGTCAGAGCGTGTCTGAAAATTCGCTTGAAGCCCCTCACCCTGCCCTCTCCCAGAGGGAGAGGGTTCCAGAATCGGCTCTGTGTCTTGCCCTTCGCCCTCTGGGAGAAGGGTTGGGATGAGGGCGGCGAAAGGTTCTGGAACGTTTTTAGAATGACTATCAGCAAGATACGTCTTGCCGTGTCCGGGAATATCCGGCGCAATCACACACCACTGCTCAGAAAGATTCGACTCAGAAAGGCTTTCCGCAATCGCTGACCAATCGTCGCCTGTGCCTAAAAAACCATGCAGCAAGAGCAGATGCGGCTTCGAGCGGTTGCCCCAAACGTGCGTTGCCATGCGGTAGTTGCTTGTTTGAAGCGTTAGAACAGATGATTGCATAGTGCTTGCCTTTTATGAGCGGTATTCCTGCAAGCCAGACACAATCAGCGCTTGAAGATGTTTGTGGTCAGCGAGATTGGTGTTGCGGTCGGTACGCACTTCGATGATGGTGGATCGTTTTTCCGTCCGCCCAAGTTCCAATGCGGCTTTGTAGGCAATGCGGAAATCCTGCGTTGTCTGCGCCGCCACGTAGCGAAGCCCCGCGAATGCCGCCGCCGCTTGGAAATCTGCGGTGTGCGGTGTTCCCCAAAATTGTTCAAAAATATCGCTGTGGGCAGCAATCGGTAAAAAGGAAAAAATACCGCCACCCGCGTTATTGATGAGAACAATGACCAACGGAACGAGATTTTGCGCCACAAGCAAGAGGGAATTACTATCATGGATAAACGCCACATCACCAATAATGAGAGTCGTTGTCCGCCCCAAACCCCGCGCAAAACCTGACGCGGAAGCAATAATTCCGTCAATACCGCTTGCGCCTCTGTTTGTCCCAATGGCAATAGAAACCGCTCTACGACTGGCATCGGCGTACATATCCATATCTCGAATCGGCATACTGTTCGAGAGAAAAAGCCCGTCACCATCAGGAATACCGCGCGAAACGATTGCGGCAACGGCAATTTCGCTCAGTGGCGCATTCGTGCGCTCTTGCTCATCGTGTGCATTGCGCAATGTTTCGACAACAATATTCGAGAGTGCTGATAAAACCTTAACGTGTGCTTGAAGCCCCTCACCCTGCCCTCTCCCAGGGGGAGAGGGTTTCAGAGATGGCTTTATATCTTGCCCTTCGCCCTTTGGGAGAAGGGTTGGGATGAGGGCTGCGGCAAACAACGCAATATCGGCTTGAACCCGCATCGTTACCTGATGATTAGGGTCATTGCGAAAGGGCGTTGGGTCAGCAACGATGTATTCACGAGGCTTCGAGCGCTCAAGCCATTGCAAAAGCCGTTTGGAGACAAACGAGCCGCCCAAATGCAGCACCACATCAGGCTGCGCAAGCACGGACGGCAGAAGCAGCATTTGGTCAAAATATGGCAACACAACAACTTCGCCTGAATCATTTTCGCCAACACCACCCAAACGCAGTCCCGAAGCGATGTCTGGGATAATCGGCAAACGAAACGCCGCAGCAAGGCGAATCACCGCAGCCGCTTCCTCACGAGAACGTAAGCGCCCAACAATGAGAAGAGGTGATTGCGCAGAAAGCAGGACAGTTGCTAATTCCCGTGCCGTTTCAGCATTGAGCGTTGGCAGCGATGGCGCATATTGCGTCCAAGGGCGTGTGGTTTGAAGCCATCTGGCAAGCGATTGAAGGTAAGACGGCGAGAATGGAAGCGACGTGGGCGCAAGCGGCTCACGAAACATACAGTTCAAATGCACCGCTCCCGATGACGATGCAGAAGAGGCGCGGGCGAGAGCGTAATCAACGGTTGTCAAAATAACTTCCGGCGCAATCTGCGCGTCAGGGCAGGGAATATCGAACTTCCACCGCACAAAATCGCCAAAAAGCGCGGGTTGCGGTATGGTCTGGTTTGACCCTGTTTCGCGGAGTTCCGGCGGACGGTCTGCCGTGAGAAGCAGCATAGGAACAGCATCCTGAGACGCTTCGACGACAGCAGGGAGATAATTCGCCACCGCCGTCCCCGACGTGCAAATAAGCGCGGCAGCACGCCCTGTCGCACGGGCATATCCGAGCGCATAGAAGGCGGCAGCCCTCTCATCTACACACACGACCGCTTCCGCTTTCGTATGCCGCGCAACGGCGGTAGCAAGCGGTGTGGAGCGCGATCCCGGCGAAACGCAGAAGAGTGTGACATTATTGCGCACACATTCTTCGACAATAAGCAATGCCCAGACGATATTAAGATTTTCTGCTCCGGTGAAAAGGTTACTCATAGTTTTACTCAAAAAAGTAAAAGTTGCATACGCAGCACCCGCCCGACGGCAGCGTTTTTACTCTCTTCAGCCGCCGGACGGGAAGAGGTTTTTCGACCTTTTTTAGTATGTAGCATTTTCATAGCGCTTTCGGAGAAAACAGATCGAGCATTGGCGCGATTTTCATTTCGATTTCGTTCCATTCCGCATCAGCATTAGAGCCACTGACAATACCTGCACCAGAAAAAAGATGCGCCAGCGTTCCGGTAACAAGCGCTGAACGAATAGCAACAACAAATTCCGCCGCGTGTGCATTTGCCCAGCCGACGGGCGCGGCATACCATCCTCTGTCAAAATTTTCTTGTGCAAGAAAGTCCAGCGATTCGCGGCGCGGCTGACCGCCAACGGCGGGCGTGGGATGCAGACGCTCAATAATTGCCGCATCGTCAGCATCGGTGCGGAGTTTGCCCGTAAATGGTGCGTACAAATGCTGTAATGTTGCTAATTTCAACACCTCGACTTTGCCAATGTCAAAAGATTCGGTTAAATCGTCTAGCCCCGAAGCCACGTAACGCTGTACCGAAGCGTGTTCGCGGCGGTCTTTATCAGAAAAAAGGAGTTCTTGCTCAATCTCGGCATCTTCGCGCTCGTTTGCACCGCGTTTGCGTGTTCCGGCAATCGCTTCGGTCGCAATGGTGCGCCCTTCGCGCTTGTAGAGGTATTCGGGCGTTGCGCCAAAAAATGCGGTCTGTTCATCGAAGGCAAAAAGGAACACCGTCGAATGTTGGGCGGCATGAGCGCGATGCTGAAGAAGGCGCATCACGTCAGGTTGCGCCGAACACTCTAACGTTACCCGACGTGCTAAAACGACCTTTTCCAAATCGTTATCTGCAAAGGCGTGAAGCGCTTTGTTGATAATGCTTGTCCAATCATTTTTATCGGGAGCATCGAAGCGTTTCTGAATGTGAAAAGAGCGTGAAACCTCGTCGGAATGATGCTTTGCATCCGAAAAAAGCTGGTGAAGTTTGCCCTGCAAGGCTGTACGCGCATCTTCTGCCGAAGAACCATGCGGGAGTGCAATCGTACAATGACAGTGATATTCGCCATTTTCCCGAATCATTTCCACCAATGGCAGGACAAATCGGGCAACGCCGAAAGCTGACCAATACTTGTCCGGCGAAGTGTCGTGGCGAAAACGCATTCCGCCATAATAGCGAACATGGGCGGGCGCGGCGTGTGTCCGCTCGTGAATAATGCGCAAAGCCGCATTGATACTGAGATTTTGTGTGGCTTCAATACTATCAGCAACACCAATTCCGGCAGATTCGATGATGCCATTGCGGTCGCGCCAGTAGGTTTTATGCGGGTGTGGTATGGTCTGAAGTTGAAGCATCGGCGATTGCCCACCGAAAGGCGCGGAAAAGCGGAAAAATGTTTGTGCCGATGAATGCCAAACCGATGGAGCAATGGCATGAAGGCGAGAAATAATGCGGTCGAGAGAGAACAATTCTTCCAGAGGGAACGTGTCAACACTCTTCATTATTGTTATCAAATAGTGGCAAAATATGGTGTGCCGCCGTGTCCAAAAAACTGCGGAGCATCATCTATTCAGTTTTTGAGCGGGTTTTCCGCTTTTCCTACCAATAGACGATACAAACATACAAGGATTTTAGAGAAATATTTGGGGAATGTATTCAGAAATTTATTCGGAAATTATTGTATTTTTGTGGCAACTCTCTTGTTGTACTTTCTTGAAGAGCATTCATGCCTCAACATCGTTTGCAAAGCGCACCGTTACAAGTTATTCTGCTGGTTGCTTTGAATGCTGTTTTTTTATGCTTTCCCTTGTCTGCCCTTGTTGCTCAATCTGCTCCCACTCCTGCCTCAAACATTTCGCCTGACCGCATTTCCTCGCCGATTTTGCGCAATATTACGCCCAATACAACCGTTGAATATCTTATTCGACTTGTCAATGGCGACATTATCACGGGAAAAATTGTGGAAATTCTCAGTAGTGAAGTCATTGCGAAGGAACTTCAAAAAAAAACCGACAAAACGGCGAATCAAGAAGCTGAACGCGCCGTTGAGGGCGAAGCCATCCGCCTGGAAACTGCCTTGGGTACACTCACGATTTTTGCTGCTGAAATTGTCGAACTTCTGCCGCGCAAACAATTCTATCGCCACAACCACCGCTTGTACATTATGCCAACTGCCGAACCTATTTCCGGCAATGCCTTCATTGGATTGTGGGAATTGCTTTTTGCCTACGCGGGTGTGGGCATTACCGATTATGTTTCCGTAACGGCAGGACGGAGCCTTGTTCCGGGGATATTGCCCAGCGAGCAGGCAACGCTGGTGAATCTGAAAGTTACGCCCTACGTCACGGAGTTGGATGGGTCGGGAAGCCGCTTTTTTACGTGTATTGGTGGGAATGTGGCGCTTATCAACGAGGGAAATATTTTTGGTCATATTTATGCCGGAGCGACGTTTAAGGGCGTGCGAACCAGCATTACCGGGCATATTTTCTTTAAAGCCAACGAACCGAATACTTACACGATTCGCGGTGGCAATCTTTTTTCCTTTTCGACGACCTATCCCCAAGGGACGTTTGGTCTTGGACTTGGCTTAGATTCTCGCCTTTCCGACCACCACGACCTGCATTTTATCGGCGAACTTTGGAATGCCGATATTTTGCGTCCCAGCAATAGCGCCTTACTGGTGGGTTTGCGGCTTTGCAACACCTCAATTTCGATGGATTTTGGCGTTGCGATTGTCCCGCAGCCTCTTGCTGTGCCGTTTGTGAGTTTCGCATGGACACCATTTTAGGCGTTTCCACACGGCACAGTTCTGCACGCTCTCAATAAATCAACACTTACCATTCCACATTTCCGAAGAATCATGCTTGGTAAAAAAACGTTTAGCGCCGACACCACCCTTGCCGATGCACGGCGTAAAACCTTCGCCCGGCGTGCGCCAAATCATTTTTGGGGATTGGTCGTTTCTGCCGTGATATTGGGCGGGTGTTTAGCGGTTTTTGCTTTTCGTTTAGCAACGCGCTCCGCTTTTGACCGTGAGGGGGAACAGGAAGTGCAAGGCGTGTCGGACGTGGTTGGGCTTCACCGCAACGAATATGGTATTGTCCATATCACGGCGCAGAGCGATAACGATGCGTATTTCGGTATCGGCTATGCACACGCGCAAGACCGCCTTTGGCAGATGGATTTTTTGCGTCGCGTCGGGCGCGGGCGCTTGTCGGAGATATTCGGGCGGCGGACATTGGAGCAGGATATTTTCTTGCGGGCAATGCGTTTTGATTCGATAGCGAACAGGCTTGCACGCCAGATTTCGCCGGAATCGCGCTCGGCGCTGCAAGCCTACGCAAACGGCGTGAATGCGTATTTGACGACACACGAAGGAAAAATTGCTGCCGAATTTGATGCCCTCGAATATCAGCCCGAGCCTTGGCGAGTCGAAGATTGCTTGCTGGTAATGCGGCTCTGGGCATGGGAACTGAACAGTACCTTTACCGCCGACCTTGTGTTGACCGCGATTGCGGATTCGCTTGGTCGGGAACGCGCATTGCAGCTGCTTCCGCCGCCCGATGCTGACCCGTATTTTGCGCCATCTGTTTTGGACTCGCTTCTCCCAAAACGACCAATCGCTAATGCTCTGCAAAGCGCTCCCATCCTTGATTCTCTCAATACCGATTCTGTGCGACAGCAAACAACAACCGCGACGCTCTCATCTCATCGCCGCAGCATTCCCCCATCTTCATCTGAGCGATTTGGAACAAAAGAGCGCCTCGCCCGTCTCGCAGAAAGCGCCCGCAACGCAGCAAATATCAGAGGTTCGTCTTTGGGGAGTAATGCGTGGGCGGTGCGTTCATCGGCATTTTTTCATCCTGAGCAAGATTCGTTAAAAAATTTCCCCTCAAAATATCGGCATGGAGCGATTTTAGCAGCCGACGCGCATTTGGCGCTCACGCTTCCGGCACGGTGGTATGAAGCGCACCTTTCCTCGCCAACGCTCAACGTGCTTGGACACACGCTTCCGGGGCTGCCGTTTGTAATTGTCGGGCGCAATGACCGCGTCGGATGGAGTTTGGTGAATGCAATGGTGGACGATACGGACTTTTTTGCCGAGCGGCTTGATTCTACCGACCTTCGGCGGTATTGGGCGTTGGACAGTGCGGGAAGTCGTGTTTCTGAGCCGTTTCGCCTTGTTGCCGATACAATTAGAGTGAAGGATTCCAGCGATGCGGTCGTGGATATGCGCTATGCGCGGCGTTCTTGCGTGATGTCGGATTTGCCCAGTGGTCTTGGGAGGTTTCCGGGCTTGCAAAATGCGATTCCTTGGAAAAGCCGATTCCATAGCGGCTCGGTGGTGAGCCTGATTGCCGATAGCGTGAATATCGCAACACAAAACGCCTTTCGGCAACTGACGCAGCGTGAATGCCTGACGGTGCAATGGACAGGACAGCAAATGTCCGACGAAGCGCTTTCGCTCTTGCGTCTGGCAAAAGCTCGCTCGTGGGAGGACGTGCAAAATGCGGGAAATGGCTTTGCTGTCCCCGCCGTGCATTGCATTATTGCGACCGATGACGGAAGTGTCGGCGTAATGCCATTTGGCGTTGTACCGAAGCGTATTTCCGGCATACAACCAAATGGCGCACATCCGAATTTTGTACGTAAAGGCTGGGAACAAAGCGAGGCATGGCAAGGCTTCGTACAGATTTCCTCCGTGGGTAGCCTGATAAACCCACCAAGTGGCAGGGTGATTGCGGCAAATAACTCACTAACGCGATCTCCTTTGGTAAACGGCGAGCCGCTCCATCTCTCGCATCTCTGGGACGCGCCGTCGCGGGCATCGCGTATTGGCGAATTTTTGGGAGAATTTGAGCATTTTTCCGCATCGGGTATGCGCATCATGCAAACGGATGTTGTCTCACACTACGCACAAATGCTGCTTCCGTACATCACGCAAGCCTTCGTGCCGACAACATCTGCTTCGGTAACACCATCTTCTAACGAATTGCCAATGCAGCAAGCTACAAAGCCATTACCAGCCAAACAGCGCCAAACATACGCACTGACCTATACCGAAAAACGCGCTCTCCGCATTGTCGGCGAGTGGAACGGTGCATTGGAAAGTACATCGGCGGCGGCTTCTGTTTATGCGGCATTTTTGGAGCGCTATGCCTACAACACGCTTGCTGACGATGTTGGTGAGGCGTTGTATCGGCAATATGCCGCCTACACACGGCTACCGCTCAAAGCGATGCTTTCCCTCACAAAACGCTACAAGCCTGATGATTCCTTGAGTGCTGCCTGGTTCGACAATCAACGCACCCCGCAATACGAGTCGCGTGATGAAATTATTCGGCAAAGTTTCCGAGAAGCCGTTGCTATCGTGCAGAAGAGTATGAATGCGGCATCCGAT
>JAAFHM010000002.1 GCA_013298375.1 Ignavibacteria bacterium
GCAAAATCATGTTTTTGGCGGCTCACGCTTTTGGCGTGAAATACGACACCGCCACGCTCCACAAATGGCTTACGGTCTTCTTTCGCCGCTTTTTCACCCAACAATTTAAGCGTTCCCCCATGCCCGATGGTCCGAAAGTTGGGACAGTCGCACTTTCGCCGCGTGGCGATTGGCGAATGCCAAGTGATGCTTCGGCAGCGCTCTGGATGGCGGAATTAGAGCAGATTGGACGGGAATAATACTGTTGACACAGAGTCCGCCTTCAATATCTCAAAAACCGCATAAAACCTTCTTCTCTCATTGTACCTCTCTTTCCCATGAACATTGTCCGATACGCCAAAACGATTTTTACCATTGCCGCCGCGCTCAATATCGTCGGCGCTCTCAGTGCGTTGGTGGCAATGCAGTTTCATTTGCAATTATTCTACGGGCATGGCTCAACGGACATTTTGGTAAAGTTTTACCATTACAATTTTTGGTGCGTCGTTCTGGCGATGGGCATGGGATATGCCATCGTTGCCCGCAATCCTGAGCAGAATCAAGGTTTGATTTTTATCGGTGGTATTGGTAAATTGATTGCTGCCGCATCGTGGCTGCTGATGTATTCGTTGGGCGAGGCATTGCCGATTGTTTTGGCAGGTGTTGCCTACGACGGCTCATTTGGTCTGCTCTTTTTGATGATTTTGTGGCAATCGCCTTCCCGTCAAACATGGTAATTCCCTATTTTCTTTACTCTTACAATTCCGTACATCCATGAGAAAAATTATCTCCTCCTCCAATGCGCCCGCAGCGCTTGGTCCGTATTCGCAGGGCATCGAAACACAAGGAACGATGCTATTTCTGGCAGGTCAAATTCCACTCACGCCCGCCGGAGATGTGGTTGCTGGCGGCATTACCGAGCAGACGACGCAGGTATTGGAAAATATCAAAGCCGTTCTCGCTGAAGCAGGTTACGAGCTTGGACATATCGCCAAAGCAACAGTTTTTCTGAAAGACATGAATAATTTCGCTGCCATGAACGAAGTCTATGGCAAATATCTCGGCGAGATTAAGCCTGCCCGTTCAACGATAGAAGTAGCGCGACTTCCAAAAGATGTACAGGTTGAAATTGAGGTTGTCGCGGTGAAATAACGCTGCAAACTGCTATGCACCTTCGACTATTTCATATTGCGCTAACAACAGCCCGCCTTCAGAGGAAGATTCTAAGCGGGCTGTCTCTGTTTCTTGCCGCTATGCTGTGGATACTACCTTCATCCTATTTGGAGGCACAAGAGCGAGACAGTACGACAAAAGAAAAGACGTTTGTGCCGCTCGGAAGCATGATGCAAACGCCCACAACGGCAACTCGCAAGACACAAGGTGAAATGACCAAAAGCCCTGTACTGGCGCTGGCTCTATCGCTTATTCCGGGCTTGGGGCAGATATATGTGGAAAGTTATTGGAAAGCGCCCATTTTTTTGGGAGGATTCGGAACGGCGGTGGGCTTTTTGATATACAATACCGCTCAACTTGGCGAGGCAAACAGGCTCTTGGATGCTCTAGTGGATTCAACGAGTCCTTTGGGAACGCGCCAGTTTCTGACTCGTCGCCGCGAGATTTTCCGTGATTACCGCGACATTTCGATTGTTTCGATGATTGGTGTCATTGGGCTTGCTGCGATTGATGCTTACGTTGGGGCGCATCTTTTCGATTTCGACGTTAGCGACGAACTCAAAGCAACGCTCCGCTTCGATCCATTGCAACAACGCATCAATCTCACACTCAGGTTACAAGAACCCGAACAACCACGCCCGCCCAACGACGATGCTACAACGCCACCAGTACCAAGCACCAATAACCAAGCACCAATGACCAAGCACCAATGACCAACTAACCAATCAACCTCAGATGCTTTCATCACTCTACCACGACGACCTGCCCGTTACCATCGGTATTCTTGGCGGCGGACAGCTTGCCAAAATGAGCGCACAAGCCGCATACCGACTGGGTTTGCGGGTTGCCACGATTGAACCTTCAGAAGCCTCCCCTGCGGGTATAATGACGAAACTGGATTTTACTGAAGGATGGCTGAATCCCGCAGAAATAGAGCGTTTTACAGAGGTGAGCGATATTATCACACTGGAAAATGAGTTTATTGCGCCGGAAATTTTGGATAGTATTGCCGAGCGCCGCTTGGTATTGCCGTCGCCGGAGACCTTGCGTTTGGTGCAAGATAAGTTCATTCAAAAACAAACGATGCAACGCGCTGGCATACCCGTTCCCGTCTTTGCGGCAATTAACAGCGTTGAAGAAGCATACGCTTTTGGCAGCAAGCACGGTTATCCTTACGTGATGAAAACCCGTACTTTGGGCTACGATGGCTACGGCAATGCCACTGTTGGACGCGATAACCAAGCAATGGTCGCTTTTAAGCGCTTCACCAGCGATCCTGATGTTCCCCGCCAAATGATGGCAGAACAGTTTGTAAAATTTCGCAAAGAACTTGCCGTGATGGTCGCCCGCAATCGGCGTGGCGAAACAGTGACGTACCCTTGCGTGGAAACCGTGCAGGAAAATCATATCTGCCGTTACGTGCTGGCACCGGCACCGGGTGTGAGCGCAGATATTCGCCAAAAAGCACAAGAAATGGCGCTTGCGGCAGTGGAAGCTGTCGAGGGCGTGGGGGTCTTTGGTGTAGAATTGTTTTTAACGGAGCAGGACGAACTTTTGTATAACGAAATTGCTCCGCGTCCACATAACTCAGGACATTACACCATCGAGGGGTGCTACACTTCGCAATTCGAGAATCACATTCGTGCTATTTGTAATCTGCCCCTTGGCTCGGCGGACTTGATAGCTCCGGCGGCAGTGATGGCAAATTTGCTTGGAAAACGCATTGGTTCTGGTGTGCCAGATACGGTTGTTGGTCTGATGCGGCATGGGCGCGTCTCGCTTCATCTTTATGGTAAGGCAACAAGCCGTGTAGGTCGCAAAATGGGGCATTTGACGGCACTGGGAGCATCGGTAGAAGAAGCGCTTGCACGAGTGAAGGCGGCAGAAGAGGATTTGATGTGGTAAAGTAGCGGCAGCAATCGAACCATCCACAGCCATTGTAGGGCGGGTTCTCTCCTCATGTGACGCTTCAGACGGTGAGCAGTTTTTCCGTCTGACGGCTTCTTCGTCTTCGAGCAGGGTTTGGGTGTAAACTACGAAAAAAGCGGGAACATCTCATCCAGCAAATCGTCGAGTACCTCCCGCAAAAGTTCGCGGCAATCACCCAGAAAAGCGTTTATTTCAGTGCCTTGCATTACTTTTATGCGTGAAAGGTTTTATATCGTTGGCTGAAAATTAGGATCAATATGCTCACGAATAGCGGTGCGGATGTCCTCAACGCTCATAAAATCGGGGTTTGAGCCGGAGTTATACTTGAAGCCTTGAGCAACTCTTTTTCCCTTGAATTTTTTCATGTACTCATCATGCGACCAGAGCGGGACGGAGGGCGCGATAACATAGTATTTGTCCAGTTCCAGCGTATTGAAAGAGTCCATTTCGGTAATCATTTCCTCGTGGAGTTTTTCGCCCGGGCGTATGCCGATAATCTCGTGTTTTGCTTCAGGAGCAATCGCCGTTGCTACGTCCATAATGCGATACGACGGTATTTTGGGAACAAAAATTTCGCCGCCCCAAGCATTCTGAATAGCATAAAGCACCAAATCAACACCTTCGTCAAGAGAGATATTGAAGCGCGTCATTTCGTCGTGTGTGATAGGCAGTGTGCCACTTGTCCGCTTGTTCAGGAAGAACGGCATCACCGAACCGCGCGAGCCAATGACATTGCCATAGCGCACGACCGAAAAGTTAATATCGCGGTTGCCACGATAATTATTTGCTGCCACAAAAAGTTTATCGGAACAGAGCTTTGATGCGCCATAAAGGTTAATCGGCGCGGCAGCTTTGTCGGTGGAAAGTGCTACGACGCGCTTCACACCTGACTTCAGGGCGGCATTGATAACATTTTCTGCACCCATGACATTCGTTTTGATGCACTCCATGGGGTTGTATTCTGCCGTTGGAACTTGTTTGAGAGCGGCTGCGTGGACAACCACGTCAATATTTTCAAACGCCCGTTTTAAGCGCTCTTCATCGCGGACATCGCCAATGAAATAGCGCAGTTGCGGATACTCATCCGGCGAAAGCTCTTGCGCCATTTCGTATTGCTTGAGTTCGTCGCGGGAGAAAATAGCGAGGCGTTCAACTTCAGGAAAATTCTTGAGGATGCGCTTGATAAAGGTTTTACCAAACGAGCCGGTGCCGCCGGTAACGAGTATGGATTTGTAAGGGAGCATAAGCAAAAATAGAGAGAAGCAGTAAAAAAGTATCGTCTTTTGAGTAAAAATTACTGTTGCTTAGTAAGTCTGTTCAGGGATTTACGAGAAAAACTCTTGTTAATAGACTGCCGAACAACGTTAGGTACTGTACGCCTGTAAAGCGTGTGTAAGCGAAACAGCCATTTATTGGCAAAGGGTACGCCACCTTTAAAAATACCGCCAAAAAATGTCTGTGCCTGATAGTATTTGAATGGTTGCCCGAATGTACTAAAGAAATAGGCATACTTCAAAGTACCTTCATTGGGCAGTGCTGGTAGTTGCTTATTCAATATAAGACTGATAAGTTCTTCATGCGTTTGTGGCGTATAAACTGCTCCCAGATTTTGGTAGAGAGCCTTACCGCCCAAAATAGATGGTGTTCCCCAAAATGCCGCTTCAATACCGGCTGTGGAGCCAAAGGTAATGACTTTCTCGGCTTTTTGCATGAGTGTATAACTACTAACTTTTTCTTTAGGAGAAATGACCGTTACAAAGCCAGAACGGAGTGATTCTAATGCTTCCAACTCCTCAGGCAATCCCGTATGATTAGGATGAATACGAATGGTGATATGTACTGTCTCGCGCAGATGTTCTAATGCACCAATGATACGCTGTAATCCATCTAATTGGTGTAAATAAATAGGATGATCCCATTCCTGCCCGACCGCTATAAACTCATAATCAGATGAGGTAAAGATGACAATATTTCTTTTATGCTCGTCCCATTGCGTCGGCAAAGCGCCTTGCACCTGCCCTTGTACAAACGAATATCCATTCACCATCGCCCCACCTGCGCGACGCTGAAACCATGATTCGCCAATAGAACGGCATTCGGCAATATCATGTGTTGCCCCCCATGATTTCTCTAAGCATTCGGTAATGAATTTAATGCTATGAGGCATATTATTGTCAAATAACGAATATGTGCTTTCGCTGTGCCCAGACTCATGGATAGTAAACGGTATATTTTGCTGCTCGCACGCCCGTAGAACAGCGCGAACACTCGACATACGACCATTGAAGATATACACTTTGTCGGTGTTGTGCTTACGCAAATAATTTTGTACTGACCGATAGACCCCCAATGCTGATAGCGTAAAACGACGAATATTATCAGCGTTTTTTATTGGGTCTATTGTCGCAATCAAGAACTGTCCGATAATAGAGGACATAACAGCAGTGCCAATATCGAAATTTTCTATTTGATAATCCAATACCTCCTGCATAGTCTGAAATACTGGTTGGGTTTGCGCCAATTCCTGACGATTTTGCGGCGAAAGAAACTTTGCAAAAGGGTATTCACTCCATGTTCCAGAAAGCAAGGACAGCCCAACGTTGCGTGTTTGGATACACAACTGACAACGAAAGGGATCATGCTCAAGATTCGTATCACACGCTAGGAGGTCGGCATTACACACAAGAATCGTGACATTATCGCCTTTGTCAAGATGGTGCTGTATCAACTCCAAGTCTGTCGCAAAATGCCGTTGAAACAAGGGATGAAATGTACAGAAAAGAACATTCATGGTAGTCAAAAGCCGCTCTGAAATGTGATACAGAAAGTGTATTACGAGAATGCAATATACAAGAAAAATGCTCTCGCTCATTTCATTGAGAATGATATGAGCGAGAGCGAGAGATACGTCGAGAACCTAATTGATTACTACCCCTTTGACATATAGCGATATGTTTGGTCAATATGCTGTTGTACCAGAGTGTGCAAATCACCATCAATATTTTTTTTCCATGGGCTATCAAAAACTACTTCACCATCAACCACAATCGTTAAATCAGGTCGTAGGCGTGTTTTTGCCATATAATCGGTGTCACTGACTTCAATCAAAATATTGCCCGTTAAATGGTCAAACGTTGAAATCGGCATGACCGATTCTGCGGCGGTATGCCAATTATTTTTCTTATCACTGTATTTGTGATAGCAATAAACATAGATAGATTTTGCCTGTACTTCTTCGGTTGCTGCATATGCAGCTAATTGAAAGATGTTATGTATGCCCCAACCCAAACGTCGTTCACCGTTACCATAATAGAGATAGCCAAGGTCTTTATCAATAATTGTTGGACCCTCTAAACGCATATTACAACTAAAATTGATATACCGATTGCTGAACCGACGCATATTACGCAATGCACCTTTCCAATCAAAGAAATGGTCAAATACATTTAAAGCGACCACTAAATCAGAGCCTTCGAGTGAGAAATTCTGATTCATAAAGTCAGCAGTATGAAACTTCGACTGCGGATACGTTTCTTTTGCCAACACAATAGATGAATCATCAATGTCTATGCCAGTATAGGCAATGCCGCGACTTTCAAAAATCTCGCATAAGCGCCCAGTACAGCAGCCAATATCAAGAACAGTTTTAATGTTCGGGAGCGCTGCTTCAATAGTAACCCGTTCTGAAAGATATAATGTATCAAGGCTTGCACGGAACCCGGGTTTATGATAATAGGTATTTTGGTCGCTGAGAATAAAAGCTTTGTCTCTGTCTGCGACTTCTTGTTGCTCTTTGATTTCATCAATAGTCATCATAAATAGATATTTTATTAGAGAAAAAATAATTAATTGAAGTCAAGTTATCAGTTCTTGTCGCGGCATTTTTCTACCCAAAGAGCATCAACGTACTGCCCTTGACAGAAAAAATGACCTTTATAGCGTCCCGCATCTTGGTAGCCTGCTTTCAAGAATGCTTTGTAGGAACCTACGTTTTGTTCATACATTCCAGCAAAAAGTTTATGCAGATTTAACTCTTCAAAAGCGTATTTCGTAACTAGCGTAATTGCCTCAGAAGCAATACCTTTCCCCCAAGAAGCCCTGTCTCCGATAATCAGCCCAACATCGCCAAACCGATGATGAGCATTGACGTTGCCAATTTTAATATTCCCAATATGTTGATGGCTATCATTGAGGAACATTCCGAAAAGAAAATTGCTGGGGCTGTCAACCATTGCTTGGACAAAAGTACGGATGCTTTCCAGTGTTTGTACAGACCAGCGACTCTCCAGATATTGGGTGATTTCGCTATCGTTCATCCACGCTACATAGACATCGCCGACATCATCAGGTGTGAGAAAACGAAGGTATATGTGGTGTCCACGTATCTGCATAGAATATAGACAGGAAAGAAAGAAATTAGCAGAATCTGTATTGTCTTTACGCCTTCACACTCAAATCATTTGAGGCTGCCATTTAACCATTTCTATTACTTCATCAACTTTTTCACGAATAGCAGGATCATGGCTTACAAAAATAATAATTTTATCACGGTTTGTGGCAATAATTGTGTCCAAGAGCGTATCTTTTGTCGTTGGATCCAGAGCGCTCATGCTTTCATCAAAGAGCAAAACATCGGGTTTGCGCAAGAGTGCGCGGGCAATTCCAATGCGCTGCCTCTGCCCGCCGGACAGATTAGTGCCTCGATATTGCAAAACAGTCTCATAGCCTTGAGGAAGCGTTTGAATAACCTCATCAATCGTGGCAATTTGCGCTGCTTGACGAATACGCTCTACGGAAGCATCATAGCCGTAGGTGATATTCCGCGCTACGGTATCGTTAAATATCATCGTTTCTTGCCCCAGCAGTACGATTCGGCTGCGTAGATCCTTGAGGCTAATGGTGGTAATATCTCTTTCGTTCAAAAATATTGAACCACTATCGGGACGATAAAATCCTAATAACAAATCAAGAAGTGTCGATTTACCTGCCCCAGACTCGCCAATAATCGCATATACTTTTCCGCGCTCGAAGGCAGTGGAAAAATGCTCCAAAACCGGGCGGGTCTTGTCGTGGGAAAAACTTGTGTCTTGGATAATAAGGCGCTCAATCGGTTCGGTAAATGGCAAAAAATCCTTTGCCATAGCATTTTGTGAGGTGGTAATTACCTCACTAATATCACGAGCAGCTTTTGCCTCCGAGACAGCTTTCAACAGCATATTTACTGCTTCGCCCAATGCTAAAAAGAAGCGCATAAGAAAAATGAGCAAGGTAATCACGAAAGCGTAATCAAATGCCGTCCGCGAAAGTTGCGCTCCTAAAAGGATAAATACGCCAAAACTAAAGACTAAGAGGAGTGTTGGAACGAGTTTACCCAGAAGAGTAAAGAAATCAATCAGAAATAGATAGCGTTTCTGTGGGAATAAACTATCGGTAAAGCGCTCCATCACATACCCCTCGGCACTAAAAGCCCGCACCGAGCGTACACCGTTCATGGCATCAACAAATATCGAATTGTAAATTCGTGAATACTCCATATTGAGCGTACCCCAGCGATGGATTTTTTTCAGCAGACCATACGAAGACAATGCACTTACCCCCAAAAATACAATCATACCAAGTGCCGTCATCGGTGAGAACGAAAAAATAATAGCATAATAGAGCGCGATGAGAATCAATAAGCCGCCCGACCGTACTAAAAGTGCAAGAATTCCCGATGCACGATGGGCTTCTTCTCCTGCGAGTTGGATATAATAACCAACACTTTTTCTCTCAATTTCAGCGATGTCTATATTTTGTAAGACATTTTGTAAACCCCTAGAAACAAGAAGTGCCGGGAGTTTATTGCCTGTGATGTTACCAAGCATTCCCTCGCTGATAATCTGCGTAATAATCCGCACCGTGAAAAGTAGGATGAACGTCAAAAAGATATATTTTGCTGTCGTTGGTAAACTGAGTGTCTGAAGCAGGTATATCGCAAAATTATTCGACGATATTTGCTTGCCCGCAGTGATAGCGGACAATGGTATAAATGCTTGCATAGCAAGAGCTTCTAAGACGACAGAAGACAAATGCAAAACAACACTTAACCCTAAAAGAGGATAATTTTTCAATGCGAACCCTACAAAGCGTTGTAGATAGCCTATTTGCAAGCTACGAAACACATTGAGGATTTTTTTTGGTGATGCGAATTCCAGCATTGAACAAGGAATAGAAATAAGAAAAAGGTAGGGCGGATACTCGTGACATATTCGCTATGAAGTCTTTGAGTAAGCGAAGGCTGCAAATTTACGCAAAAAAGTGACTGATAAACTCTTTTGTTTTTGTGATGACTCCACGGAATGTATGGTTTTGCATAGCAATCATCGGTGAAGTAGTGAATAAAGTGCGGACGCGGCAATGATTCGGCAAGACTTACGCCGCTGCCTCATATTCCCGAATAGCGCTTTCCTACTGCATATTGAAAAGATAGAGATGGTTATCCAACATCACGGCGGCATGAGGCGGAGATTCCGCTCAAAATCGAAGAGCGTCAAACGCCGCAAACGATAATACGCCACCCAGTAGTTACGAAGCGTTTGAAGGTAGCCTTGCCGTGCAGCATCTTTGTCAGTTTGCCCGATGAAAAAATCATTCAAGGCAATTTTGCCAATAATATAACGATTTTTTGCCACCTCGAAACGCTTTTGTCCGATAGTATCTGCCTTTGCCGAGAGAACAACCTGTTGTTCCAAAAGCAGCAATTCGGCAGCTTGGAAATATGCTTCTTGCCCAAGCGTCAATCCATCAGCTATGATGAGCTGTTCAGTTTGCGCCTCGTTTGCTTTTGCCGATTCTACCTGTGCTGCCCCACCGCCCCATTGCAAAATCGGCATTTGGAAGGAAATATTGGCGCGACTTTGCGAAAGAAGATTTTGATAGGCAAGCGGCAACTCTCCATTAGTTTGGTTATAGCCCAAACTTGCCGAGAGCGTTGCATTAAAGCCATTCGTCAGCCGTGCTTGTTCCAAAGTGCGGGTGGCGTTCAGGCGGCGGTTCTCGAAATTGGTTGATTCACTTCTGTTTGCCAGCGCTTGTGCTCGTGCTCGCTCCGGTATGACCTTCACAGGCGGTAACTGCACGGGCGGCACGAGAGAAATTTTCTCGTCTGGTGAGCGCCCAAGAGAAATTTGCAAGGTGTACTGCGCTCGCCGAAGTGCGAGTTCGGCGCGAGTTTTATTCACTTGTGCATTCATCGTGGCAAGTTCGCTTTGCAAAAGTTCGTTTTCGCTAATTTTCCCAACTTCAAACCGTCCTTTGGAAAGCTGATAGAGTGTGTCATTGATAGCGCTGTTCAAATTGGCATTTTCAAGATTCAATTCTGCAATATACGCATCAAAAAACGCATTGGTGATGTTCATCGCAAGCGTTTCCAGTGTTTCCACATATTGCCGTTCGGCAATAGTACGCTGCAAGGCTCGTGATTGCTGGTCGAAAGCGTAGGAGTTAAATTGGAAAATTGGCTGCCGAATACCAATTTGAAATGGAATTGATTGCCAAAGAGCCGTGGCGCGAGTGTTACCAAAAAGGTCAATGCGACTCAAACCTGTGGACAAAATCACATCGCCACCAGTGAAGGGAACGCGCTGCGCTGCGGTGAGCGAAAGATTAGAAAACATCTGGCTTTGCGGTACGAATTGTACCGTGCCATCGGGCTGCGTGATGGGATTAATGGACTGTACGAAATTTGGTACATTGCCATTCAAACTCACTTGCGGCAGCAAACTTGCCTCGAACGCGCGATAATCAAACATAGAGCTTTCGTAATCCCGTCTCGCTGCTATGCCAAGCGGGCTTTCCTCTCGTGCGATACGGACACATTCTTGCAAGGTGAGCGGTGGTGAGCCTGTGGGAGAAGCTATATTGCCCGACTGAATGGTATTCTGAGCTAAGAATTCTGACGGGAGAAGCAGATTGATAAGCAATATAGCTATTCGCCGGAACAAAGAAATAATTGAGCGGAGTAGATTCATAAAAGCTATAGTCAAGGTATATGATATTTTTGACTTTTTATTCATAGCGCAAGGAAACAACGGGGTCTTGCTGTGCGGCTTTGCGGGCGGGAATAAAGCCAAAAATTAAACCGACGGCAAGCGATACAAGGAAAGAAAGGAGAGTTGACCACAGTGAAATAATGGTCTTGATGTCCGTAAGGCGTTCGACGCTGTAACTGGCAATAACGCCAAGCACCACGCCCGCAAGACCGCCCAGAACGCTGATGGTAATGGACTCGCTCAGAAATTGCATTGTGATGTCGCGCGGCGTAGCGCCGAGTGCCAGACGCACGCCAATCTCGCGGATACGCTCCATGACGGATGCAAGCATGATATTCATAATGCCGATACCGCCTACCACGAGCGAAATGGAGGCAATCGCACCCAGCACGATACTGAAGATAGATTTCGTGCGCTTTTCCTGTTGCAAGAGCAGTTCCGGGACGGTGATTTCTACGTCAATAACGTCATTGTGTCGCCGTTTCAACATTCGGCTCAGTACCTCAGCCGCACCCGCGCTGTACGCTGACGAAGACATCTGTACAACGATTCGGTCTAGTTGATGATAATTTTTTGCTTCTTCAGTGAGTTCTTTGTTCTTGTTGGCTTCGTCGTCATCGGACTGCCCCGCAATGCGCATTTCTTCTTGCGTTACGACCGAGCGATTTCGGTAACGAAGCAGCATGGTGGTAATGGGCGTATAGACATCCATGTTGACGTTCCGAATACCGAGGCGTTGCAGCGTTTGTGCCGCCACGAAGCGCTCTTTCAGCACCCCGACGACGGTGAGCCACGTCGAGCCGCATTTAATCGTCTTGCCAATCGGGTCTTCATTAGGAAAGAAACGTGATTTTATGCCGTGTCCAATCAAGCACACCGGAGCAGAAAGCCGGAAATGGTCGTCCGTAAAATTACCGCCCTCCGCGACAGGCATGGCAGCAACGGTGCAATACGCCGAATCTACGCCGACGAGTTTAATCGTGCGCTGCAATGCTGTCCGCATGACGGTTGTTTCGATAACGGTTTCCACGCTTAGGCGAGCAACATTCGGAATCGTGGATTGAATAGCGATAGCGTCAAGCAGCGTCAGCCCCGGCGAGAAGCGTTTCTTTTCTTGCTTTGCAGGATTGCCTGCTTTTTCCATATCGCCTTCGTCTTGCTTGACAATCGGTTTGATAATCACGTTCTGTGCGCCTAGAAGCTGCATCTGCTCAAGGATTTCCTGTTCCGCGCCTTTGCCAATGGCGAGCATGGTGATGACCGAAGCCGTGCCGAATACAATCCCAAGCGACGTGAGAAACGAGCGCAAGCGATTGTAGGAAAAGGATTCGAGGGCAATGGCGAAATTGAAAAGAAGGCGTTTCAGCATACAAAAGGAGACTGAAAGAAGATAAAACGAGTTGAGATTACTGTTTTTGTGCGGGCTGATTATTAGAAGCGGTTTGCAAATACTTTACGGCAAGAGTAGCACTTTCGAGCGGGAGGGAGAGATACAACGCATCATCAGTCGTGATGCCTTCTTCGATAACGACTTCGTTATCATTCATAGCACCAATGCGAACTTCTTGCTTCACAATGCCCGTGCGTGTTTTTTTATAGACAAACTGTTTGCCATTTTCGCCGTGCAGCGCGTCAAGCGGAATAAAAACAACATTTTCTAGCGTGGAAGCAATAATTTCGTTACTGGTCGTCATGCCCGGGCGCAAGGTCGTATCTCGCTGCATCACCGAAATAAGAATTTCAAAGACTTTGGCATTCGAGTTTGGGCGCTGTTCGCCGACATTGGCAATGGTCGCCACCGTGCCGCTGAGTTTTTTGGTCGGGTCGGCATCCAAATGAATCTGTACTTGCTGTCCGGTACGAATTTTCTGCACATCAATTTCGTTAATATAGGCGAGCGATTCCATAATACTCAGGTCCGGCAGCGTCGCAACCGTAGGATTCCACGGCGAAATCGTGGAGCCGGAGGTCACTTTTTTTCCGTTCCATTCTTTCGTATAAATCACCATTCCGGCGGCAGGCGAGGTAATAGCAAAGCGTTTTTGAAGGGAATAGAGTGCATCCAGTTTTTGCTGTTCCTTTTCGACATCAGTGTAAGAAGATTGCATCTTTGCAACCGCTTGTTGCACTTTGGTTTGGTAGTTGATGAGTCCCTGTTTTTGAGCCCGTTCAGCTTTTTCGTAATCAATTTCCGCTTGGCGCTTGATAGAGGGCGCTTCATAAACGGCTTGTTCCTTCGCAAGGCGCTTTTCTTCCAATGCAAAACGCTGATTATTCAGTTCCTCACGCGCAGTAGCCAAGGAAAGTGTTGTGTCGAGTCGTGTCTGGGTGTATTGGGCATTGGCTTTTTGAAGCGCCAATTCCGCAGCCTTGATTTTTTCGTCAAGCACTGATTTATCAAGTTGTGCGACGGTTTCCCCTTCCTTAATCACCGTCCCTTCCGGCACAAGCGAACTGATTTTCATCTGATAAATTCCTACCGACGTTCCATCGGTCGGGCCTTGTATGGCAACAAATTTTTTGGCTTTGAGTTCGCCTGTGGCGGTAATTGCCACGCGAAAAGTGCCGCGCTTGGGGCTGATGACTAAATCATTCTGCTCTTTTGCTTGAGAACGCAGTAAAAACCAGCCGGAGAGAACAATACACAAAACCACAGCACCAAGAGCAGCACGTTGGGTATTTTTTTGTTTAAGGAACGCAGGAATATTCATCGTAGATTCTGGAACAGTACACAAAAGCATAGTGGATAGGTGCAAATCTAGGAAAAATTTGGCAGAAACCCGCCCGATTTCGTTTGTCTATTCTAATATTCCCAACTCTGCCCGTCCTACGGTTTTTTGACGCGTTCGTCACTCTCACGCCGCCTGTTCATACGCCTGAATAGCTCTTTCCTGCTGCAAAATATACCCCAATTCGTCCACACCATTGAGTAAACAATGCTTGCTAAAGGCAGCAATCGGGAAAGTAAGCGTTGTTCCATCAGGTAAAGTAAGCGTTTGTGTGGCTAAATCTACCGCAAAAGCCGCATCAGGACTTGCCTGTACAATGCTAAAAATTTTCTTCAAATCTGCTTCGCCAACAACTATGGGCAGCAGGCCGTTTTTGAGCGAATTATTCTGAAAAATATCCGCAAAGGATGATGAAACGACAGCGCGAAAGCCGAACCCACGCAACGCCCACGGCGCGTGTTCGCGTGAAGAGCCACAGCCGAAGTTGTTCCCCGCAACAAGGATTTGTGCGGTATTGGCGGGCGTTTGATTCAAGACAAAATCCGCTTTTGGCGAGCTGTCGTCGTTGTAGCGCCAATCTTGAAAGAGATGATTGCCGATGCCGACTTTATCGGTAACTTTCAAAAACCGTGCGGGAATGATTTGGTCGGTGTCCACGTTCTCGACCGCAAGCGCGGCGGCATGGGATTGGAAGGGAGTGTATTTGTCCATAGTGTTGTAATTGACGAAAAGATAAATGTTGAAAGTCTGTGAGACAAGTAATAGATTTGAAGAAAGTACGATTTTTGCAATCATCCACGATACGTTTATGTCCGCCACCTTTACTGCCGTGATTGAGCATTGCTCTGCAACAAATCTTTATGTTGGTTACGTTCCGGGATTTGCCGGAGCGCATTCGCAAGGCTCATCAATTCAAGAACTCATGGAAAATCTTCGAGAGGTTTGTGCAATGCTCTTGGAAGACGGTGTTCCTGCGCAAGAATCGGAGTTTATCACAACGCAGCAATTTGTTCTGGAAGCCTGATGGCAAGCGGTGTTCCGATACTTAAACCCCAAGAAGTTGTTGCAATATTGCTTCGTTTGGGTTTTGTGGAAGTGCGTCAGCGCGGCTCGCATAAGCAATTTCGCCATGCTGACGGGCGTGGAACGACTGTTCCGTTTCATCAAGGTCGTGATATTTCACCTGTTCTACTTCGGCAAATTGCGAAAGATATTCAACTGAGTGTGAATGCTTTTTTGGAGTCGTAAAACAAATTACTTCTTCAAATACTTATCAAACCACTGCAAATACAGCTCAAAACGGTCTTTGTTATGATTTATTGAGAATCGTGTCATACTCACTGTGAGAACCAATCCAAAACCAAACAAGGGTGTCATCAGATTTTTTGACACCAAGCGCCCGCCAGTCAATGCCGACACGGACGGAATAAATGTTCCGACTTGGTATGACCAGTTTGTACTCAAGGCTTGGATGGCGAGGGTTTTGTAGCCATAGACGATAGTTTTTACGCGCTGTCCGGCGTACTTGCTCAGGAAGCAAACGAAAACTATCTCGAAAACTTTTGGTGATTTCAGACTTCATAGCTCATCAAAGCCCATTTTGAAGGTTTTTCCTTCATCGGATTCCTTCAACGCAGCTTCAGCCATTGCTTCCAATACACCGATACGAGGCTCCGGTGTTGAAAGCGTTTGTTGCCATCGAAGCTCACTCATTACGTCATTCAAAATCTGTTGTGCAAGCTCATTTTGTGCTGTATCCGAGAGTTTTTCTGCTTCTTGAATAGCTTGGGCGAAGAGTAGGGTCATAGCTACTTTCCTTGATAAAAATGAGAAGATTACTTTTTCAAATACTTATCAAACCACTGCAAATACCGCTCAAAACGGTCTTTGTTGTAGCTGGGCATCGAAAGTCCGTGAAACTGCCCGGGGTAGATAACAAGCTGCGTCGGCACATTTTGCGAGCGTAATGCCTGATACAACTGTTCGCTGCCTGCTGCCGGAACGTTAAAATCTTTTTCACCAGCCATGAAGAGTGTTGGCGTTTTGATGCGATCTGCTTTCAAGAACGGATACGAGATTTGAAGCCATTTATCAAGATTTTTCCATGGTGCGCCGAGTTCAACTTCGTATTGACGGATGTACTGGTCAGTGCCGTAAGTAGCAAGGTGCAGAGCCGTTCCTGCGCCGCTTGCTGCCGCTTTGAAACGTGTATCGGTGGCAATCAGGTAATCCGTCAAAATTCCACCATAGCTCCACCCGCCAACACCAAGCCTCGCGCTGTCGGCAATACCTTGAGCCACAAGATAATCCACCGCGCCGTGCAAATCAAGCACTTCTTTATTGCCCCAATCACCCGAAATTGCCTTGCAAAACGCCAAGCCGCGTCCGTTGCTACCACGGTAATTCACCGCAGCAACGGCATAACCGCCCGCAGCCAGCATTTGCCGCGAAATGTCAAAGCCCCATTCGTCCTGCCCGACTGGACCGCCGTGAATGAAGAGAATTAGCGGTAATTTCTGACCTTTTGCAGTACCCGCAGGACGATACAGCAAACCCGAAACCTCCGCTCCATCTTTGCTTTTTGAGGTGAATCCTTCCACACTCGCTAGCGTGAGAGGTGCGAGGAATTTTTCGTGATGCTTCGTCAGACGGCGCAGTTTTCCTTGCTCCTTGGCGTTTGGTTCCAATGTAAAAATCTCACCGGGAAGTTGAGAATCACTTACAATAGCCGCAAATACTTGTTCTTTGGGCAAATTCACCGCAACAAGTTCGGTGATGCTGTGATTATCGTCAGCTATTCTGGCGGGTGCTTTGTTTGCGGCAAGTGAGAACTGACCAATAATGCGGCGGCGGTCATCGGTGATGGTTGCAAACAGAGATTGTCCGTCAGCAGCCCAGACTGGGCGTGACACGGGACGATCAAGTGCAATGGAAAGCAATGTCGGTTCGCCGCCTTTCACAGCAATAACTGCCAAAACAGGCTGGTCATACATGATGTAATCAGGCGACGTGGAGCGCGTGTAGGCTATCTTCGTGCCATCGGGAGACCAACGCGGATTGTCGTCGCCACCCGTCCACATGGTGAGTTGGCGCTCTTTCGCACCCGCTTTTGCTTCGACAATCCAGATGTCCGTGTTGCTATTGTAGTCGGGGTCGGGAGTGCGATTGCTCACAAAAGCAATCTGTGAGCCGTCGGGAGACCATTGCGGAGAGCGGTCGTCGTAAGCACCGCGAGTGAGGGTGTCCAGCATTTTCGACTGAACATCGAACAGGTACAAATGCGTTTTTTGTGGTTGCCAGAGATAGCCCTCCACGTCTTGCTTGAAGTGATAACGGTCGGTAACAATCGGCGGCGCGGTTTTGGGTTTTGCCGAATCAAGCGGATTTACATCTTTCAGCACCAAGACAAGTTTTTTGCCGTCTGGCGACCAAGCGTACTCGCTCAAATCACTTTTCACATTTGTCAGACTAAATGCCTCGCCTCCACGCCTGTCCAGAAGCCATACTTGGCTCTTTTTATCCGCTCCGCCGCGTGAAGCAACAAAACTCAGATATTTTCCATCCGAACTCCAACGCGGTGAGCGCTCACTTTCGTCTTTGGTATGCGTGAGCTGTAAGGTTTCTTGCCCATCGCGGCTCATCATCCAAACGTCGCTACTGCGCTTGTCTTGTGCCGAATCAATCGTGGAAAGCGTGTAAGCAACCCATTTCCCATCGGGTGAAATTTGCGGATCGCTGACGGTCTGCAAGCGATAGAGGTCATTGGGCTGCAAGGGTCGTTTTTGCTGGGATGTCTGAGCATTCGGAACTTGTGCAATGACGATGAAAGCGGATAATGCTTGCAGAACAAGCAGGACGAAAACACGGGTAACGACGAATGGTGTGCGCATCTGGGGTTGGAAATGAGGTGAAGTGAGAAAGTAATGATGACTAACGGCGTTGATAATCAATGGAAAGCGTTGGCTGGGTGAAAATTTCCAACAACTCCCCTTCGGGCGAAAGATGTAATGCCGTGAGATTCAGCCCGAATACTGCGCCAGTATCAATGTTCCAGCAGTTTTCATCGGGGCGAAACTCCGGCTGTCCGCTTGAAATCGGGGTATGCCCTATGACTTGCAATTTACCAATATTTTTGAGTAATGAGCGCGTCCAAAGAATACTTTCGGGATGGTCTTCCAAAAGCGCTTCCTCTCTGGTGTCCCAAACTGATGAGATCCCTGCATGGCTCACAAACACGTGGTCATTTTCCCAATAATACGGGCGCTTCTCAAGCCAAAGCATATCGTCTTGAAGACGCGCTAGTGCTTGTTCGCGGGCAAAATATTGTATCATGGTGGAATTTTCTTTGATGTAGTATTGTGCAAAACGCGAATCAGTCTCCTTCTGCATTGCGTCTTGAATCATCTTCCACCGCGCTATAACATCTGCTTCGTGATTTCCCTTCAGAAAGACCGTCGTATTGGGATGCTTTTCGTCTAAATCCCGCGCAAATGCTATCGTTTCGGGAACAAATCTTCCCCTATCGGTCAAATCCCCAAGTTGGATAAGCCGCATGGTTTCAGGCTGCCAATGCGTTTCAACAAGCGAGCGAAACGTATGGAAGCAGCCGTGAACATCGCCAATAATGAGGAGGGTTTCGGGCATAATAGCAGTGATGAAATTTTTTCTACCAACGTGCTTTTGAGAGTGGTAAACTTACAGCGTATCAGGATTGATGCCAAGTTCGCGGAGTTTTGCGGCAAGAGCATTTGTCCGGCTTTGACTCTCGTCAAGCATCTGTGCAGTTATCAAGAGCTGTTCACGTGTTTGTCCGAGTTGTTCGGATGTTTGCCCAAGTTGCTCCCGTGTCTGTCCGAGTTGCTCGCGAGTTTGCCCAAGCTGCTCACGTGTTTGTTCGAGTTTTGCTTCGGCTTGTTGGCGAAGTGCCTCTACTTCAAGAAAGCTCAGGAATGGCTTTCCATCGGGTTTGTAGAGCTGAAGGTCGCCCGACGACATATCAAAGCGAATACCCAAGCGTGGACTTGTCCAATCATTCATATCGGGTATTTCTTCCAAAAGGTCGTCCTCTTCCTTGAAGCGTATCAAGCCGCTTAATTCCTTGCGCTCAAGGTCGTAGATGTAATATTCTTGCACACCATAGTGTTCAAAAAATACGGCTTTCGCTGCCATTTCCGATGTGGTATTAGAGTCCGAAAGAAATTCAAAGACAACCTGCGGCGCGATACCGCCTTCTTCCCACTGCCGATAGGATTTCCGCTTTCCCGGCGGGCGACCAAGCGCTACCATCACGTCGGGTGCAAGAACAATCCGGGGTTTTCCTTTAACGGGATACCAAAATAAATCCATCGCCACAAACACATCGTCACGGTCGGCAAAGACTGATTCTATGCCGTGTTTGGTCGTAGCGATGCGCTCTGCGTGTTCAGTATTATTTGCCATGGGCTTGCCATCGGAATCAGGATAGAAAATATCGGGTTGAGTACCTTGGAGCGAAGAAGCAATAGCGGTTGCCATGATAGTACCTCTGCAAAGTGATAAAATGTGATGACAAATGTAGAGAATATTTGTGGGGAAATCACGGCGGATGCGCCTCTCCTAGGCATCGGTGAGGGTTTCATATATGATGCCTAGGAAAAAATATTGTTGTGGAATTGGACGGGAAAATTAGAGAAAAGCTGGTTGAAAACCAATGGAAAATCGCGGAATACGGCACGAACGAGGCACTTTTATCGTTATTTTTCACCCAAGACAAGTGAAACATTAAGGGCAAGGAAGGTACGGCTGAGTTCATTGGGGTCGCGCAAAAGGAGATTTGCCCAGTGGTAGCGCAAGGAAATATCTGCACCAACTCCGAAAATCGTTGCCTCTACGCCAAGTGCTGCACTTGCACCGATTCTGCCGAGTGTGGATTCGGTACTGCTGATGTTTCCGTTTGAGTGAAGGTAGTCATTGCGCCCAAGAATGAGATTGTAACTTGCTTCTCCGGCAACGTAGGCATGAAGAATGAGCAGCGATAAAAAGCGGTATTCAAAACCCAAGCCCAGTGGTACGAAAGATTGCGAGACTTTCAGCGAGGTTGCCGAAGTTGGCAAGGAAGGGTCATAAACCGAAAAAATAGGTGTTTCGGCGTGATGAACGGCAGCAGAGAGCGTGACTCCGCGCCCTTTCTCGAAGGAGAGCAGATACCGCGCGGCGATATGATACCCAAGATTTTGCGCTTGCGAAACAGGATAAATAAATGTGCCGCCTTGTGGCAAGGCAAAGCGCACAGCAACAATTTGTTCGTAAGGGGCAGAAATACCGCCGCCCAAACGCAGACTTTGTGCGGGAAGTATCGAAGGGAATACCGCGCAAACAAGGAGTAAAGCGGCACCAAGAAGAGTTTGACGAATCATAACGTTTATCATTTGTGGCTTGTGAAAGAAAGTCCGATATTTGCTTGCGTCGGTTCTATCATCAATAATCCTCATTTTTTCTTTTGGTTACAACGAGCAAAGAATATGCCGATTCTTCTTCACGCAAAAAATCTTATTAAATCATATTCGTCTAGTGAAAATAGTGAAAAGACTAGCGTTTTGCGAGGTGTTTCGCTTGCTATTGAGCAGGGAGAAATTCTTGCTATCGTCGGTTCGTCGGGGGCTGGAAAAAGTACACTTTTGCATCTTTTGGGAGCGCTGGACGAGCCTGATGAAGGTTCAATCACGCTAACCTATCATCTTGCCATGCAGCCAGAAGAGCCGGAAACATTCATTCGGCACAATTACCGTCAGTTGAGCGATGTAGGCTTGGCGGGACTGCGCAATACGATGTTGGGCTTTATTTTTCAATTTCACCATCTTTTGCCAGAATTTACTGCATTGGAGAATGTGATGATGCCTGCTCTGATTGCCGGGGTATCACATTCCAATGCCCGCGACAAGGCAAGAGGGCTTATTGACCGTGTTGGGCTGTCGCACCGATTGAAGAATAAACCCGATGCACTTTCCGGCGGCGAGCAGCAGCGCGTCGCCTTTGCTCGTGCGATGATGAACGACCCCGTTCTTGTGCTTGCCGATGAGCCGACGGGCAATCTGGATGCTGCCAATAGCGCAATGGTGCTAGATTTGATACGACAATTTCGTCAGGAAACGGGGCAAACGTTTGTGATTGTTACTCATAGCAGCGAGATTGCTTCCGGCGCTGATAGAATCGTGCGTTTGCATGAAGGTAAAATGGCATAAAGAGGGATTACAGAAGGCATGAGCGGCAAGTATCCTGCAAAATATTCGTACCGAAGCGTGTGAACTTTCCGAGTCACTCAAAAGAATTTGGTATCTTTTTCTTTTGATTGCTTCATAATACCAAAAACATCGTTGTTTAATCGCAAATTAAATGCTAGATTCAGGTTTGCTAAATTTCATCACGATTTCGGCTATGACCAAACGTTGACGATGTTCATGCACATTCAACGCTTCAACCATTACTAGGCTATGGCGAAAAAAGTATCGCAATCCCTCACCCAACCTCCTTCGGACAGCCCTTCTTCTAAGGCTGCTTCGGTGCGCGGTGCTTCCAAGCCAAGCGCTGAGGAGCAGATTGCCCTTTTAGAACAACGTCTGACCGATGAAATCAATCGCCGTATAGACGTAGAGTCACGTTTGCAGCGCTCTACTCAAGAATTTGAGTATCTTTTGCAGCAGCGCACGGAGCTTTTGCAAGAATTGGTGATGCAGCTTCAAAATGAAATCGGTCAGCGCGATTCGGTCGAAGCACAACTGCGCAAGCGTACCGATGTGATGCACGATTTTATCAAGCAATTAGAGCAGGAAATGGAGGAACGGCGCGAGATTGAAGCAAATTTGCGGTTGAGCGAGGAGCGTTTTCGGAATGTTATCGAAAAATCCCCCGTTGGCATCTGCATTACCAATCACGACAGCACGTTTGAGTATGTAAATCCCGCGTATTGCGCTCTCTTTGGCTATGAAGCCCGTGAACTGCAAGGAAAGCCATTCTCCACACTGTTTGACGATGATGAAATTCCAGCACTGGAAACCCTTTATCAGCGTATTTTTGACGGTAAAGCCGAAATGCGCGGCGAAAGGACGCTCCGAACAAAGTTGGGGCTGCCGATAACGGTGCTAACCGATTCGGTGCATAGTACAAATGAAGATGCCGGCAAAGAAGAAGACCACAGAAAACTCATTGTCTTCGTGCTAGATATTACGCGCCGCAAGCAAGCCGAAGATATGCTCAAGCGTGCAAAAGTTATCATTGACAAAAGCCCTGCTGTTATCTACCAATTTTCGCTCAAGCCTAATTTTCCGTTGGAATTTGTGAGCGATAACATCAATCAGTTTGGCTTCACGGCACAAGATTTTACGAGCGGAGCAATCTCATTTCTGCATCACGTCCATCAACTCGACCGTTCAAAGGTTATGGATAGTTTTCGGCATTTATCCAAAACAAAAGCCGAGCATCTGCGCCGTGAATACCGACTCATTACTCCGAAAGGTCGCACGTGCTGGGTTGAAGACAGCTTGATGGCGGTTTTTGATGATGAAGGAAAGGTCGTCGGCTATCAAGGTGTGCTTTTGGATATTGATGAACGCCGCCGCGCAGAAGCGGAAATGAACAAAGCACTTATCAAAGAAAAAGAACTTATCGAACTCAAAACGCGCTTTGTGACGATTGCCTCACACGAATTCCGTACGCCACTGACCTCCATTCTGCTTTCGGTCGGGATTATGCGGGATTTCGGACACGTCATTAGCGAAGAAGAGCGCTTAGAAAGTCTTGCACGGATTAGCAATGGTGTTCACCATATGACGGGACTTTTGGAAGATTTGTTGATGTTCGGCAGAGCAGAATCCGGCGAAATTCGCCCGAAAAAATCTCCCCTGAAAATTCGGTCATGGTGTGCGGATTTTGCTGCGCAAGTGCAGGAGCGGTACGGCAAAAAGCACACACTCCTCTATGCACCGCCTGTGCGTGAGCAGGAATATGTTGTGGACGAAGGAATGATGCGACAGATACTCGACCACCTCCTTTCCAATGCCGATAAATTTTCGCCCGATGGCGCTCCGGTTTATTTCAATGTGAATTTGGAAGATGACAGAGTTATTATCAATGTTCAAGATAGCGGTATTGGTATTCCACGCGATGATCTACCGCGTATTTTTGAGCCGTTTCATCGCGGCACCAATGTTGGTAATATCGGCGGAACGGGCATGGGACTCGCAATCGTCCAAAAAATGGTTGTTTTTCTAAATGGTTCCTTTACTGTCGAAAGCGATATTGGCAAAGGCACGAGTTTTACGGTAATTTTACCACTAAAACTTCCGATGGACATGGAACAAGCAATGATACTAGATTCCGCGTCATAAATCGTTCAACTCGTCAATAATTATTTCACGACATCCATTTTCCTGTTCAATAATACAGTTTCGTTTGGACAGGTACTCAAGGACTGTTAATTTTACGTGTTTCCTTCTTACGTTTCATTCACAAAAGCACTATGAAAAAAATCCTCGTTATTGAAGACGATGAATCTATCCGCCGCAGCGTTGGTATGATGCTGCGTATTTCCGGGTTTGAGGCGTTCTACGCTGAAAACGGTTCTATCGGTTTGCAAATGGCAACGCAAAGTATGCCAGATGTGATTATTTGCGATATTGCTATGCCTGTTTTGGATGGTTATGGCTTCATTCAAGAATTGCGCAAAAATACAGCAACAGCAAAAATCCCCGTAATTTTCTTAACGGCAAAAGCATCCGAAGAAGACGTTGCCAAAGGAAAGGCACTCGGCGCAAATGCATATTTGACCAAGCCAATTTGGCCCGCCGATTTGCTCAAAATTGTTCAAGAGCAGCTTGGGCAAAGCGCATAAGCAATAGTCTCGCGTGTACTATCAGCAAATTCTGCCTTCACAAGCGTTTCATTGTTTCTGTGAAACGCTTGTGCTGTGCCGTCAAGTTCATTATAGTAACTGTTTCTGCTATTGCTTTTTTGATAATTGAATAGTTGATATGCAAACAGTTGATACCCCAATATTGACGTAATTCTCACGTTTTCTCTTCACTTCATTCAGACAACGAGGTTTTCAATGTCCCACAAAATTCGCCGCGCTGCCGTTATCGGTTCCGGTACAATGGGCGCTGCCATCGCAGCACATATCGCAAATGCTGGTATTCCGGTACTGATGCTTGATATTCCCGCAAAAGAAGGCACTGACCGCAATGCTATTGGTAAAGCGGGACTCGACCGCGCCACGAAAGCAAAACCCGCGTCCTTTATGAGTAAAGACCGTGTTCGGCTCATTACCGTCGGCAACACCGAAGACGACATTGCCAAACTTGCCGAAGCAGATTGGATCGTCGAAGCAGTATTAGAGGACTTAACCATTAAACGGCAGTTGTGGGAAAAGGTCGAGAAACACGTCTCTCCAACAGCAATTATCAGCAGTAATTCGAGCGGAATACCGATGCACTTGCAAGTAGAAGGTCGTTCGGAATCCTTCCGTAAGCGCTTTATCGGTGCGCACTTTTTCACGCCGCCTCGCTATCTGCACCTTTTGGAACTCATTCCCACCAAAGAAACCGCACCCGAAGTCATCGAATCGCTCAAATATTTTGGCGACCACATTCTTGGCAAAGGTATTGTAACCGCCAATGACGTGCCAGGCTTTGTTGCGAATCGTGTGGGCGTATTTTCGATGGTCAAGGCAATGAATATCATGCTCGAAATCGGCTTGACGCAAGATGTCGTGGATGTTCTGACGGGTCCTATTTTAGGACGTGCTTCCAGCGCCACCTTCCGCACGGCGGATTTGAGCGGTATTGACATTATTTACCATGTTACCAAGGGCTTGAAAGATTCAACGGGTGAGGACTTTGAAATTCCGGCGATTGTTCCGAAAATGATGGAAGCAAAACTGCTCGGAGACAAGACCAAATCAGGCTTCTACAAAGCCACCCGCGATGAAAAAGGCAAACGGAAGATTCTTGCCTTAAACTTCGACACCTTGGAATATGAAGATCGTGGTCGGGTAAAAATTGCCGAGTTGGAAAAAGTGAAAGAGAAACCCCTTGCAGAGCGCATAAAAACTGCCTTTGCACTGCAAGACAAGCATGGCGAATTTATCCGCCGCACCACATTCGAGATGATTCATTACGCTGCAAGCAAAGTCGGCGTAGTGGCAAATTCATACTTGGAGATTGACAACGGCTTGTGCTGGGGCTTCGGCTGGGAGATTGGTCCTTTTGAAACCTGCGATATTTTGGGCGTAGATACCGTAATTGCCGAACTCAAAAAAATGGGCAAAGACATTCCTGCAATTCTTCAGGAATATGCCGACAAAGGCGCAAAATTCTATCCTGATGATAAGCCAATGCCGCGTCCCCAAGGTGTAGTCCACATCCCAGACGTGCGCCGCGACGCAAAGCGCATTATCAAGGGCTTGGATAATGCAAGCCTGTTGGATATTGGCGACGGCGTTCTCTTGTTGGAGAAGCACACGAAAATGAACGTTCTGACCCAAGACGTAACGGAATTGATGGAGCTCGCCGTAGAAATTATTCCGAAACATGGCTATGCAGGGTTGGTCATTGGCAATCAAGGCGATAATTTCTGCGCTGGTGCGAATGTTTTGCTGATGGCAATGGGTGCGCAAGCGGGACAATTTGATGCTATTGACAAGGAAATGATTCGTTTCCAAACAGCTATTCGTTCTGTGCGCTATGCACCGTTTCCGGTTGTTTCTGCGCCTTTCAATATGACATTGGGCGGCGGCGTGGAAGTCACGATGGTTGCCGATGACCGCGTAGCGAGCGCTGAAACCTACATGGGCTTAGTAGAAGCGGGTGTTGGGTTGATTCCTGCTGGCGGTGGCTGTACCGAACTCCTCTGGCGCTTCAATCAGCAACTCCATCCCGACGCTGACCCATTTGAGTCCGTCAAACGCGCATTCCAGCTTATTTCGATGGCAAAAGTTTCGACTTCTGCCTACGAAGCGCAAGAACTTGGACTTTTGGAGCAGAGCGATATTATCACGATGAATCGCCAGCGCGTTGTCGCCGATGCGAAGCGTCGTGTTTTGGAATTGGCTGTGGATTATCTTCCGCCACTCCCGCGCCGCATTAAAGTTTTGGGCGAAGCCGCATACGCAAATTTGTCTATGGCAATTTGGGGTATGCGCGAAGCAAACTACATCAGCGATTACGATATGCACCTTGCAAAGCAGCTTGCACGAGTGCTTTCGGGCGGTACGCAGAATTTTGCTACGGAAGTTAGCGAAGAATATATGCACGATTTAGAGCGCGAAGTTTTTGTTGAACTCTGGAAGCAACCGAAAACGCAAGAGCGCGTTATGGCAATGCTCACCACCGGCAAGCCGCTTCGCAACTAATCTGCAAGAAGAGAACTTTACTCAAAAGGGCGAAAATGCTAGGCATTCTCGCCCTTTTTTTTGCCATAGCTATTGATCGTTTGAATGGTTTTGCGAAATAAATTTGTCTATTTTCTTGCTTTTGAATCGCTTTTTTTGTTAATTCGGACACGCAGCGCCGAAATATTCCTTTTGCGACCTTTTGCCACCCCTACGGCTTTACCTTTGCAATAACTGTCTGATTTTTTTCACGGGTTCAGGAGAAATAAATATGCAGAATGCCTCACATCACCACACGCACGATGCAGATTATACGAAATCGTATAATATCTGGAGCGTTATTGGCGCATCATCGGCTGGAACGCTGATAGAATGGTACGATTTCTATATTTTCGGGGCGCTTGCTACCGTAATAAACACCTACTTTTTTCCCAAAGATAACGAAGGTTTTGCGATGGTTGCAACACTGGCGACCTTTGCTACGGGCTTTATTGTGCGCCCATTTGGGGCATTAGTCTTTGGGCGCTTGGGGGATATTATCGGGCGAAAATTTACGTTCTTGGTAACGCTCGTTCTTATGGGTGGCTCGACGTTTGCTATCGGACTGCTGCCCGGATATGAGCAAGTCGGGGTGCTTGCGCCAATTTTACTGCTAACACTGCGCTTACTACAGGGGTTGGCACTGGGCGGCGAGTATGGTGGCGCTGCGACGTACATTGCCGAACACTGCCCTGATGACAAACGCGGCTATTACACCAGCTATATCCAAACAACCGCCACACTCGGTTTATTCGTATCGCTGGGCGTGATATTGGGTATTCGTTTGACAATGGGCGAAGCGACATTCAAAGAATGGGGATGGCGCATTCCGTTCTTGCTTTCGATTGTTTTGGTGGCAATTTCCTACGTGATTCGCCGTAAAATGAAGGAATCACCAATGTTTGCCAAGCTCAAAGCATCCGGCAAAGCATCAAAAAACCCGCTCAAAGAGAGCTTTGGTAATTGGTATAACCTCAAATTTGTTTTGATTGCACTTTTGGGCGCGACCGCCGGACAAGGTGTGGTCTGGTACACCGGACAGTTTTACGCTTACTATTATTTGCAAACTATTCTCAAAGTTGAATACGTAACGGCGACGCAAATTATTTCGGTCGGTTTGCTTATCGGAACACCGCTCTTTATCTTCTTTGGCTGGCTTTCCGACCGCATTGGGCGAAAATGGATTATCCTTGCAGGGTGCGCCGTTGCTGTGGTTGCCTATATTCCGATTTATACCCAAATGATCAACTCGGCGGGATATACATCGGAGTATATCAAGGCAAATGCGCCAGCCGTTACAACGGTTTTACAAGAAAAAATCACCAAACTTCAGCCCCTCGCCGCTCAAGCGACCGCAGAAACACAGGGCTTTTTTAGTTTTATGCTCAAGCCGGATAAATTCATTAGCGCCCGCAAAGAGGTCATTGCTGCGGAAAAAGCCATTGCCGGAGTGCAGCAAGGTGAGTTTTCTCCAATTGTTGCCGAAGCGATGGCAACAGCAAAGATTAAGCCTGTGCCAAGTTTTGCAATGCTTGCTTTTTGGATTTTTCTTCAAGTAATTTTCGTGACGATGGTCTATGGACCAATCGCAGCCTTCCTTGTGGAGCTTTTCCCGACCAAAATTCGCTATACGTCGATGTCGCTGCCGTATCACATCGGAAACGGTATTTTTGGCGGCTTGCTGCCGACTATCGGAACATTTGCCGTTATCAACACGGGCAATGCCTTTGCGGGCTTGTGGTATCCGATGATTGTGGCGAGTGTAACCGTTGTTATTGGTGCGATCCTTATTCACAACAAAAAGCGCCATAGCCTTTGGGATGAATTAGAAACAATGCGCGATGAAGGTAAAATTGTGTAGATTTATAGCTGTTGTGTTCAATGGAGTGCGTACACTCCCGTTTGCACTCCATTGTGTTTAATTTCGTTGTTCCCAAGCTAATCCTTTTTGTCTCATTTTTCATTCATCGTTCAGGATTATGGATACTACTACCGCCGTCTATGGCAACACGCAAACCTCCATTTCATCGGTCATGCAGGAACATCGTGTTTTCCCGCCACCGCAAGAATTTTCGCAAAAAGCAACCATCAAATCGTTAGAAGAACTGAACGCACTCCGCACTAAAGCCGAAGAAGATCCCGTTGCATTCTGGGAAGAGCAGGCAAACGCCTTGCATTGGTTCAAAAAATGGGACACCGTGATGGAATGGAAATACCCTTTTGCAACGTGGTTTCAAGGTGGGACAATCAACGCCTCCTATAACTGTCTCGACCGTCACTTGGGTTCGTGGAAGCGCAATAAAGCAGCGCTCGTTTGGGAAGGCGAACCGGGAGAAATCCGAACGCTCACGTATCAAACTCTGCATGGAGAAGTGAATCGTTTTGCGAATGTGTTGAAATCATTTGGCATAAAAAAAGGTGATGTCGTAGCGATTTATATGGGCATGGTACCGGAAGCAGTTGTCGCTATGCTGGCGTGCGCTCGCATTGGCGCTACGCACAATGTCGTTTTTGGCGGCTTCTCAGCCGAAGCGCTCCGCGACCGCATCAATGATTCCAAAGCGGTTTGTGTCATTACGCAAGACGGAGCGTATCGCAAAGGTATTTTTACACCGCTCAAACCCGCCGTAGATGCTGCTGTCGCGCAAACGCCGACGATTGAAAATGTTGTTGTTTTTCGCCGCGCTCCGCAGGAAGAAACTGCCATGTCTATCGGACGCGACCACTGGTGGCACGAGCGTATGCAAGCCGTCGCCAACGTCTGTCCGCCCGAAGAGCTTGATGCCGAGCATCCGCTTTTTATCCTCTATACAAGCGGTTCGACGGGCAAACCGAAAGGCATTAAACACACTACCGGTGGTTATTTAACGCAAGCCGCGTACACGACCAAATTGGTGTTTGATATGCGAGACGATGACTTATATTTCTGCACGGCAGATATTGGCTGGATAACAGGTCATTCCTACGTTACCTACGGTCCACTGATGAATGGCGCGACACTGCTGATGTACGAAGGCGTTCCCACCTACCCCGCACCGGATAGGCTTTGGGACATCATTGAACGCCACCGTGTTACGATTTTTTACACTGCTCCGACGGCAATTCGCGCTTTTATGAAATCGGGCGAAAGCTATGTGTTGAAGCATGATTTGTCCTCTTTGCGGCTTTTGGGAACGGTTGGAGAGCCGATAAATCCTGAAGCGTGGATGTGGTACCATACCTACATCGGCAATAAACGCTGCCCTATCGTGGACACGTGGTGGCAGACCGAGACAGGCGCGATGATGGTTTCGCCCGTTCCAGGCGCAACGCCCACCAAGCCCGGCACAGCAACCATGCCGCTTCCGGGCATATTAGCGGATGTCGTTAATAAGGACGGCTCTCCATGCGGTGCCGACGAAGGCGGGTATTTGGTGGTCAAACATCCTTGGCCCTCCATGCTCCGCACGGTTTTTGGAGACGATGAGCGCTACAAAAAGACCTATTGGGATGAGTTTCCCGAAACCCCGGAGCGGCGCGGTTACTACTTCACTGGCGACGGCGCACGGAAGGACAAGGACGGCTATATCTGGATTATGGGACGTGTGGACGATGTGGTCAATGTGAGCGGACACCGCTTAGGAACGGCTGAGGTCGAAAGTGCCTTGGTATCGCATCCGGCAGTGGCAGAAGCGGCTGTAGTTGCGCGTCCGGACGAAATCAAAGGCTCGGCTCTTGTGGCATTTGTCACACTCAAAACGGCAGCCAACGCAAGTACACAAGCGCTTTCCGAGTTGAAAGAGGAACTGCGTAATCATGTTGCAAAAGAAATCGGACATATCGCCAAGCCTGATGAAATCAGGCTCTCGGACTCATTACCCAAAACGCGAAGTGGGAAAATTATGCGCCGATTGCTGCGTGAAGTTGCCTCCGGCAATGCTGTAACAGGCGATACAACCACGTTGGAGGATTTTTCCGTGCTGGAAAAATTGCGCACTGGTGATGAGGAATAATCATTATCTCTCGACAATTGTCATTGTAAGCCCTGCATTGTATCAAGCATTGCAGGGTTTTTTGTCGCATTTCTCCAAAACAATTTGGAAATAGTTTTTTTTAGAGATAATTTGCAATAGTTAGCACAACAACTATTATTACAACAACTACATGGAAATTGAACAAGCCTACCCTTATCTGATGGAACGTGTTATGCGCCAAATGCGGATGGTTTCGCAGCAAACCTTTTTGCAAGCGGGCATAGATATTACTGTTGAGCAGTGGGTTGTATTGTACATTATCCACGACGGACAGGGGCTTTCGCAGGTCGAAATCACGGAACTTGCCTTCAAAGACGCACCAACAGTAACGCGAATCATTGACAATCTCGTCAAGAAAGGATGGGTCTATCGTCAAATGAGTTCGGAAGATCGCCGTAAATTTGAGATTTACCCAACGAATGAAGGGAAAATGATAGTGCGAAAACTTTTACCGACGGTGATGGCTATTCGTGAACAAGGAATTGCCAACGTCTCCGAATCTGATTTGCGTGTATTTAAGAGGGTTTTGGGGCGGTTGATTGAAAATTTTGAGAAATAACAATTTTTTTACACAGATAGTTAGCACACTAACTATTAGCTATTTAACAATTATCACACAAAGGAAAAACCATGAAAACTCTTTTTGCAACAATTGCATTTGCCCTATCGGGCGCAGTCTTGAGCGTGTTGGCACAAGCATCAGCAAACAGCACCAACGAAAATACCGATAAAAAAGCCGTAGAATCGCGTGTTGTTGCCTTTATCAAAGCGGGAGATGAAAGCAACAGAAAGGCGTTAGAACAGCTCATGCACCCGAACTACCGCGCATTAGCGCATCTGCCCGGAAGCAACGCTGCCACACCCGTTATTGAGAGCCGCGAACAATACTTGCAGCTCATCAGCGAAGGAAAAATTGGCGGAAAGCCTCGTACTATCGCTATTCGCAGCGTTGAGATTTGGAATAATACTGCCATTGTTCGGGCAGAACTCGAAAGTGCGGCGCTCCATTTTTCCTCAACCTTTTCACTCTTTTATTCAGCAGAAACGGGATGGCAGCTTGTTCACGACCTTGTTGAACTTCAAGCACGGGGAAAAGAAAAATGAGCAAGAATCTTCCAAACTTCCTTCGCCACGCACGTTTCTCTGGCATTGTAGTGCTTTTGACCGTGTTTTTCAGTGGCTTACTTTCATTATCACTTCCTTCACAACCATTATTCAATCAAGGCATGGAAGAAAAAAGCGTCAAAATTGGTGGAATGACGGTACGATGGTCTTTGCAGCCCGGTGGAATGGTAGAATGCAGCATTACGGCTCCAACAACAGGCTGGGTAGCGCTTGGATTCAACACCCGCGATGATATTGTCGGCACAAATCTCATCATGGCAAGCGTTGAGCAAGGAAAAGTACGAATTGAAGACCAGTACGTTGTTCGGGCGGGCGAACACCTACCAGTGAATATGCTTGGTGGCACAAGCGCCGTCAGCAATGTTCGAGGAACGGAGCAGCATGGCGTAAGCACGGTATCATTCACCATCACACAGCACGCTCAAGACCGTTTTCATCACAACCTGACGGAAGCCGCATCAGTATTTTTGATTTGTGCGTATAGCATGGAGGACGATTTTGCGCATCACTCTCGCATGAGGCAGCACGTAAAGGTCGTGATATGATGATTGCTCATTGCGGAATGTGGTTTGCAAGCCCGTGTGGATAAGGATTCATGCGGGCTTGCATATTCGGGGGAAAAATGAATAAAAATTAACCGTTTGTACATTGAAAATGCACAAACTTTGGCACATTTTTGTAGTCTATAATTTTCAGTATCCACATCGGTTTTTTTAATTTTTTACCAGCGATCATTGTTCATGGCTACCGCAGACACTACCGCAATTACGTCCTCCAAACCGCAACGTTTCTACATTCTCGATCTTGTTCGCCTGATGGCAATGGTGATGATGATGCAAGGGCATACGCTTGATGCAATGGTTTCGCCCCAGTACCTCAACCTCGCTGAGTTTCCTTGGAACATCTGGCATTTCTTGCGTGGGCTGACTGCGCCGACATTTCTGATTATTTCCGGTGCAGTGCAAGTCTTTGCCACTAAACGTAATGCGGATGGCACTATCCCGACGAACATTCTCTCCAAGCGTATCGAATGGGGTGTGATGCTCATTGGTATCGCGTATTTGCTGGTTTTTCCGGCAAATCGCGTTTTTGATTTACCGTTCGTGCCGCCGGATGGATGGCGGGCGTTCTTTCAGACCAATATTCTTCACGTCTCTGGCGTAACACTGATTTTGACGATGCTGCTAATGAATGCGACAAAAAACAACCGCACCTTTGCTGTTATTTCGCTCGTGATTGCGGCGTGTATTCTCGCACTTTCGCCTGTTGCCGATACAGTCAACTGGTTTGCTTTTATGCCGGAATGGATGGGGGCGTATTTCACCTTCAAACATGGCTCACTCTTTACGTTGCTGCCCTTTGCTGCCTATATGTTTGTGGGTGTTGGCATTGGAACGCTCTTGCAAGAAATCCCTGCAAATGAGCGTGAGCGCCGTTTTCCGCTCTATGCGTTTGCCATCGGCGCACTGTGTCTGGCACTAGGCATTGCGGGAACGTATTTGCCGCTGACTTTTTATCCTCAGCACGATTATTATCTTGCCAGCCCGCATTTTGCCCTTATTCGCATCGGGTGTGTTCTCGTATTCATGGGCATTTTGACGTATTTGTACCGTTTCACGCGCCGCTTTGAGGAGTATTATTCGCGCTTGGGCAAAAAATCGCTGTATATCTACACCGCGCATCTGGTCTTGCTTTTCGGTACACCCTGGTTTGGGGGGATTGCTCGCGGCACGGCGTATCGCTCGTTGACACTTGCCGAAGGTGCGATTGTTGCCGTGGCGGTCGTCAGCTTGACGCTGGTAAGTGCTTATATTCTCGATTATTACCAACGCAATTCTCAACCGATTCGCAAAGGTATTCGCTTTTCATTGACGGCGATTTTGCTCTATGCGTTACTTGTCTAATTTGCATCACCTCAATCTTCTATGACTATTTTTGAGCGACTTACACGCTTTGTGCGTGATATTTTCAAAACAAATCTCGAAGTCTTTCTCGAAGCCCTCAAACTTAGTCCCAACGCACAAGGCTATGTGAGCGGCTCTATCACAGAGTTACTGCTCAAAAAAACTCTACAAGACCGATATAATCTTGACGTTAAGCGTATCCGCGAAAAATGGGAAGGTCGCAAACACCCGCATCATCACGGTGATTTCTATATCCGCAAGATTGGCTCTCCATCTTGGTACGTGATTGAATCAAAAGGGGTAAAATCAAATTCCGAAAAATGGCACAAACTCTATAACTACGTCAATCTCAAAAATTTTCTCCTCGCTAATACTGATAAAATCTTGTGGATAGATAGCGAACAGCCCGCCGAACCCCAAGTCACCTCTTGGCTTAATGCACATTTGCCTCTCTTCAATACCGCGTACTCTGCAAATCTTTACGATTATGAAGAAGTGCAGAAATATCTCAAAAATCGCCCAAAACGTGAAACCGAAAAGTCACGAGCAATTCAGGCACTCGAAACATTTGACCGCGAAACATTGAGCGCCATGATTGATGAGCGCCTACGCTACGTCCGAGACAAAGTACAGGTTTTGGAAACACACTTTATTTCTGGTACCTCAGGCGCGAATGAGCGGACACAAGCCACACCGAGAAAAGACGAATTTAACCTCCTTTCCGTTGATATTTTCCTGCGTTACCCCGAACATAAGTTTCTTTTTGCCAATCCCAAGCAGTTGGAATCATCAGGCGAAGACCCGCAGCATTTACAGCAAAATTACATTATGGGCTTCGTATTTGCGGACGCAGATGGGCAGCCGACAATACTAAGCCTGACGGAAGAATGGTACGACAATTTTGATGACGTATTCATTACGCTTTCCTCTGACGATGCGGTGCGCGAAGGCGATATGCAAACTGATAATCGTCAGTTGTATGAATCCAAAGGAGCAGGTAATGATGCTCTTTGATGCCCTCGAACTCCAGAAGAGCGATAATCTCTTGCGTCGCTTTGAAGAAATTCACAACTACCTCTATGCCAATGATGGCTTGTCGCCGGAACAGGCGCTTGAGGAAATGATAAAACTACTTTTTTTAAAAATTGCCGATGAGCGTGCGGGAGGACGGCACTTCGCTATTACGGATGACGAATGGGGAAGTCTTTTGGCAACAAACAAAGCAGAAGGGCTGCAAGAGCGTATTGGTGTGCTTTTTGATCTCGTTAAACAAGATTTTCGTGATATTTTCGATGCCAGCGATAAAATCAAATTATCCTTAACGGCGCTCGGCTGGGCAGTACGGACGTTGCAACCGATTTCTCTTCTGGATTCGTCAGGCGATGCCAAGGGACTTGCCTTTCAAAAATTTCTTGCGAACCGCGATAAAGCCGGACGTGGGCAGTTTTTTACCCCTGAGCCAGTGATAGATTTCTGCGTCAATATGATTCAACCAAAGCCCGATGAAATCATTCTCGACCCAGCCTGTGGCAGTGGTGGTTTTCTCCTTTCGGCACTCCGCCACGTGCAACGCACACATCCTGATGTTTCGGCACAAGAATATATCGCACAAAACCTTGTCGGATTTGATATTAACACCGGGATAGTCCGTATCGCCAAGATGAAACTGCTTTTGGAAGCCAATTCCGGAAAGGGCAATGAAGGCGGCGGAGTGAATATCATTTGCACAAATTCGCTAGAAACACCCGTACAAAGCCTGATAGAATCAAGTTCACCTGTCGTTCAAAAGCGTGGTGGTTTTGATATTATTCTTGCTAATCCGCCGTTTGGTACAACGGGCAAAATTACGAATCGCCAACTGCTTGCTGAGTACGAATTGGGGCGCAAATGGACGCAGCATGATGGCGCGTTTCACCGCTCCGCCGAAATTGTCAATGGTCAGGTCACGGAGGTTCTTTTCGTCGAGCGCTGTTTGGCGCTATTACGCACAGGCGGACGTATGGCTATTGTCTTGCCCAATGGACATTTTGAAAACTCTTCACTTGGATATTTACGCTCCTATATTCGGCATCACGCTGAAGTGCTTGCTGTGGTGAACCTGCCTCAAGAAACCTTCATACCCTTCGGAACAGGCGTAAAAACCTCACTGTTGTTTTTGGAAAAAAGACAGCATTCCGCTCATTCCGACCATCATATATTTTTCGGGAAAATTACAAAAATCGGCTATCACGGTAATAAAAACGCCACACCGACCTACCGCAAAAACACCAAGGGCGATACACTCAAGAATGCTGATAATACGCCAATAGTGGATGAAGATTGTAGCAGCATCGCGTTGTCCTATCACCGATTTCAAGAGGGTTTGCCGCCTCAGGAATCCAACGTTTTTACCCTGCCTCCGGCAACGCTCAATGGGCGATTTGACTACGATTTCTACGCTCCCGAAAACCGCTCACTGATTGAACGTTTACAAAACCGAAATGCAGTGCGAATCGCCGAGATAGCCGATATTGTCCGCGAGAAAAGCCCAAAACTTGCAGAACCCAATGCCACTCTGGAATATATTGAACTTTCGGATATCAACACCCATTCCTTTGAGATTATCAATGCGACACAATATGCCGTCCACGAGTTGCCAAGCCGTGCATCGTACCAAATCCAAACGGGCGATATTCTCACTGCTGTTGCCGGAAACTCCATCGGGACTCACAACCACGCGACGGCGCTGGTTCTACCCGAACATGATGGCTGTATCTGCACCAACGGCTTTCGTGTTCTTCGTAATCCAAGCATTGACCCGTATTATCTCCTCTATTTTTTGAAAACAGACCTCTTTTTGCGACAAGTGATGATGATGCGCACCGGTGCAGCAATTCCATCGGTATCGGACACCGATTTTGCAAATATTCTTGTGTATTTGCCTGAAAATAGCGTGATTGCATCCATTGGAGAGCGCATCCGAAAAGCGTTTGAACTGCGCGAAGCCGCACGGCGCGAGGTAGAATCTATCACGCTTTCCTTGTAGCACTCTCCACCGAAAAGCAATCCTCCCTCCCTCACTAACCCTCATTCTATGTGTGGAATAGCCGGAATTATTGAGTATTCAGCCTCCCAACCGACCATCAGCAACGCTCTTTTGAAGCGCATGAGCGACAGTATTGCCCACCGAGGTCCCGACGACGAGGGGCAATGGGTCTCGCCGAATCACAAAGCCGGATTTGCCTTCCGCCGACTGGCAATTATTGACCTCTCCGCAAACGGGCATCAGCCCATGACGACCGCCGACGGACGTTTTACCATCGTTTTTAATGGCGAAGTCTATAACCACCGCGCCTTGCGAAGCGAACTCGAAGCCAAGGGCTATGAGTATCGCTCCCAAAGCGATACCGAAACCATCCTCTACGGCTTTGCTGAATGGGGCTGGGAGGTGTTGCAAAAAATGGTTGGAATGTGGGGCTTGGCAATATGGGACGACCAAAAACAAGAACTCTTCTGCGCCCGTGACCGCATTGGCATCAAACCGCTTTACTACACACTTCAAGGCGGGCGCTTCCTCTTTGCCTCTGAAATTAAGGCAATGCTGGTGCATGAGCAAATAAGCGCCGCAATGAATATGGACGAACTACCGAACTATCTCGCCTACTCCATGAGTGGCGCGGATACACTCTTTGCCGATATTCATAAACTTGCACCGGGACACTTTTTACGATTGAGCAAAAATGGCGACCTCCGCATCGAAGAATACTGGAATCCCGCTCAGGCAATGGCGAACAATCATGCCACCCAGCAAATAAGCACTCTTGAGGTTGAGCAAGAAATTATGCGCCTTTTGCGGCAAGCCGTCAAAGACCGCATGATGAGTGATGTTCCCTTTGGTGTATTTTTAAGCGGCGGAATTGATTCCAGCACGAATGTGGCGCTCATGGCAGAATTGATGAGTCGCCCCGTTGATACGTTTTCGGTCGGATTTAAAGAATTGGAAAAGTACAACGAACTTCAGTATGCACGCCAGATTGCACAACTCTTCAAGACCAATCACCACGAAGTGCAGATTGACCACAACGATGCTTTGGGGGCAATGGAACAGCTTGTCTGGCACGAAGATGAACCCAATGGCGACCCAACCTGCATCCCGCTTCATTTTGTCAGCAAACTCGTTCGGCAAAGCGGAACAATCGTTGTGCAAGGCGGCGAGGGCAGCGACGAGCAGTTTGCGGGCTATGGATGGATGCACCGCGAAATGCGTTTTTACCGTTCATGGTGGAAGAATTATCAGGCAATACCTGCATGGATGCGCTCTCTGACCTATTCTGCCGCAAAACCGTTGTTTGCTTCGCAAGGGCGGTTTTTGGCGTTGGACTATCTGCGGCGCGGCTCTGGAAGCGGTATTTCGCTTTATCGCGGGGGCGGAGTGGATATTGTTGCGACATTGCAAGAGCGACTTTTTACGGAAAAATTTCGGCGATATTTCACACAATCGGACAGCCTTGCGGAGCGCATCCAATCTGACCTCTACGCCCGACAGCCCAACGCGGATTTTCTTTCGCAAATGGCATATTTTGAATTTGCTCACCGTCTGCCAGAATTGCTGCTGATGCGGATTGACAAAATCACGATGGCGCATGGTTTGGAGGCACGTGTGCCGTTTCTCGACCACCGCCTTGTTGAGTTTACGATGGGGCTGCCGGAACACGTCAAAGTGCCGCGTTTAGCGCACGAAGGCGGCGAAACCAAACATCTTCTCAAACGCGCTGTTGCGGATATTTTGCCACATGACATTATCTATCGCCCCAAACAAGGCTTTGTTGCTCCGGTCAATGAATGGTTCCGCAAGCCGCTTAAAAGCTATTGGGAACGGGAAGTGCTGTCGTCACGTCTTGTTTCCGAAGGCATTTTTGAGCGAAGAGCGCTGGAAAGCCTGATGCAACGACACGCAAGCGGCAAGCGTAATGACGGAAAATCGCTCTACACCTTGCTGAATCTTGCATTGTGGTATAAGCGATTTATTGGGTAAATTGCAGAATACTTCGTTTTGGTTTCAATCTCTGTATTATCAAAATTAGGAGAACACTATGTCCGCAACATTTGAACTTTGCACCGATGAACTCACACCAGAGTTTATCGAATCGCTCAAAGCACTTGCCCACAAAAAAACTATCAAAATCGAATTGCTTGATACTGACGCAGAAGCAACGGAATATCTTTTGGGTCAACCGTATATGCGTACCTTGTTGGAGCGCCGCATGGAAGATGTCGAAGCCGGGCGCAATATCATCATGCCACCGCAAGAGGAATTTGTATGAAAGCAGTGTATTTCTACGGTGAAAGTTTTGACGAGTATTCCAACTGGGCAAAAAGTAATCCCACTCTATTCGAGCGTTTGCGCCGCTTGATTACCGAAACGCGCCGCGAACCATTTATCGGACTTGGCAAACCCGAACCGCTCAAACATGGTCGCTTTAAGGGCTACTGGTCACGGCGGATTACAGACGAACATCGCCTGGTCTATAAAGTAACCGATGACGCTATCATCATTGTTTCCTGTCACAATCACTACGGCGAGAAGTAATTTTCCGTCTTTCATCCTATCCAAATTTTTGAGGAGTGAATATGCCACACCGTGTAGCCGCGCTATTGCTCGCGTTGATGACGAGTTATTTATCTGTTTTTGCTCAAGAGCCGCCATCTGGTGCGCTTGCGGGCAATCTTCCCCCACAAACCCAACGACAAGTTTCCTTTGATTACGGCGGTAAACTCATGCGCCTGACGTGGGAATTTGAGAAGCAATTTGCCATTCTCCGCTCGTATCCCTATCTCTATGAAGCACACCTCTTCCAAACAGCCGATACCGCCTATACGCTGGAAGTAACGCATATCGTCAATGGCAAAGTCGAACGAGAATTGAAGCCGCTCACGATGCAAGAACTTGTCCGCATCCGCTACGAAAGCTCGGATGCAATGCGCAGTTTTGCGATGTGGGGCAATGAGGAGCGGACTGCTGTGTGGGAAGATTGGGCGCTGGGCGTGGGAACGGCTACATGGGGCTTGAGTAGTGGTCTGGTAGTAGATATTACCAATGCGGTTATGGCATCGCAAGGGCAGTCTTTTGTGTCACCAACTCCGATATGGTACATCCCGACGCTGGCGGCAACAGGCGGATACATCTGGGCAGTCAACCAGCCTTGGTACAATCGCGCCAGTGCGACAATGTGGGGTAATGGCTTACTGCAAGGCACCGCGCACGGTTGGGCGCTGTATTTGCTATTATCTCCTCAAGTGACGAGTGTTGGCGATTTCTTTCTTGCCGGAACAATTATGGGCGGCGTAGAAGCCGGAGCGGGCTTGGCACTAGCACACTTGCTGAACTTTAGTCCCGCGCAAAGCCAGATGATTACAGCATTTGGCGGAAGCGGCGTGTATGTGGGCGTATTGGCGCAGTTTGCAACGGGAAATAATCTTCGTTCTGTGCCGGGCAATGATGCGGCGCGTTTGGTTGGTGCGACGACACTTATCGGCTCGGCTGTTGGAATGTGGCTTGGCAATGAAGTTGCGAAATCTCCAGCATTGACGGGCGGCGACGCGGTTGTCTTGACTACGCCCGCAGCAATTATCGGCTCTGCGCCGATCACTATTTTGTCAGCATCGCCGAATCCGACGAGCGTGCAAGTAGCAGCAGGCGCTACCATTGGTGCAATTATTGGAGGGCATCTTGTCGGAAATGCGCTCGTGCAGAACAAAGATTTTTCCTTTTTGCAAGGGCGGATTATCAACCTAGCAAGCGCCATCGGCGGTTATTTGCCGACCTACGTTCTGAGTTCTGCCATCAATGTGGCAATTCTTAATGGACAAACGGCAAACGCTCAATCGTTGCAACTAACCTCTGCCATTGCCAGCTTGGTGGGCGGTATTGTCGGCTTTACGATTCCCTATCTCATTTACGCCAAAGACGCTGAAGAGCAGCACCAGCGCCGTCTTGTCGCCACGGGCGCACAAGCCAATGCCGACCTTCCGCCCCGCATCGTACCTTCAGAACGAACATGGTTTGAAAATCTTGCCGCCAACACCGATGTCCAATTTTCCCCGCTTGGTATGCTGCCCGCGCTTAGTCCTCATGCGGGTTTGGGCATAATGGGCGCAGGTGTGCCGATAATGAGTATTCGCACTATCCTTGGAAACCCAGCGCCGAAGCCGCGTTTGGAGAATGAAATCAACGAAGTTCACTAATCATTTTCACGTTTTTCTCATATTGCTATGAAAATCTCTCGTTTGCTATCGTTTACCCTGAGTCTCGTTCTGCTGTGCGGAGCGCATCATAGCGCCTTTGCCCAAACACCGCCCGAAAGCGCTCCACCCAAAACGGCAGTCGAAGTTCAAGCGCCCTTCGACAAAGACAGCAAACTGTGGATTATCACCGAAGAAATGGAGCGGCAGTACGGCTTTTTTCCGAAATATCGCGGTGTGATTGATGCGCGATTGTTTCAACTTCCCGACTCGTCGTTTGTGCTGGAACTGACGCAGTTGCTGGGCAGTGCGCCGGAAAATACGCGCATTCGTTTGACCTTGGCGGAACTTATTGATTTGCGGAGCCGCGTCAACGATGCACTTCAACGCGGTCAGATGCAAGGCGGCAATGCACAAGGCGGCTTTACCAATCCCTGGGCGCAATTCGCCCGCCCGCTCGATGAGCGCAGTTTGAACGATTGGGAGAAAACTTCACTCGTCATTAGCGCGACCACGCTCGGCTTGTCTTACGGTCTCTTTACCGATCTGCTCTCGCCTTCCAGTGGCAACGTCGGTTTTGGTCCCTTCAGCTCGGTTGGTGTAACGACAATCGCTGCACCGTTAGCATTTGGCGGCGGCACACTTTGGGCGGTCAATCAACCTTGGTTCACGCGCTCATCGGCGGTGATGCTGACAAACGGCATCACGTCAGGCTTTTTACACGGTATTGCCGGATACCTCGTTGTGGCTGACCAGCAGCAAATCGAAGGACGGGCGCTCGGCATCTCCGGCGTTGTGGGAAGTGCAATAGAATCAGGAATGACGCTACGTCTGCCGGAGACACTTAATCTCAATTACGGGCAAACAAGCATTTTGGCAAATATGGGCGGAAATACCTTTTTGAGTGGTGCGCTTGCAGCATTGGCGCTGGGTGCGTTTGATGGCAATGGGAATATCAATCCGAATGGTCTTCGTTTGACGGCAGCCGCATCATTGCTGGGTTCGGCGGGCGGATATTTTCTTGGATACCGCGTTGGGCAAGGGCAGCATATAGCGCCGGGCGACGCGCTGGTATTTGATAGCCCAGCAGGATTTGCAACGCTTTTACCACTTTCCGTTGGATTTTTATCATTGCAAAACAATGGTCAAATCCCTGATATACGGTTGCTTTCGGGCTTGACGGTCGGCGCTCAGGCTCTTGGTTACGTGATTGGCAACGAACTTATTCGCAATAAAGATTTCTCCTTCGACCAAGGGCGGCAAATCAACCAAGCAGCATCGCTGGGGGTAACGATTGGCTTGATACCTCTTTACGCCGGGCGTTCTAATGGTCTCATCTTCTACGCACCAATTCTATCAGCATTGGGTGGAGCGGTGGGCTTTGGCATCGCCTACGCAAACTGCGCCAAACAAGCGGAGGAGTTCGACAAAGCCCGTCGGGAAACGACGAATACGAAATCTTCCACACTCAACGAAATGCCTGAACACCGCACCAATACATGGCTTGACAACCTCGCCAAGCATACCGACGTTCAGTTTTCGCCCTTTGGATTCATGGGAGGGCTGCATCCCGCTTTGGGGCTACTTAGCGCAAATACGCCGATTGTGAGTATTCGCACCAATCTCGGTGCCGTGCAGCACGATGAAGCCGAATGGCAGCACGAGGCGATTAAACGTGAGGTTTTGAGCGCTACTCCGCGCTAAGATTGTGAACACTTGAACCCCACGCAGCAATAAAAAAGAAGGCGCAAAAATCAATATTTTTGCGCCTTCAATATATCATCAAGGAACCGTCACGTACCACATTTGCATTATACGGTAATCGTCAATTCATTTTTCATCGGATCAAAAGCTGCGGTATAGCGGCGCAGGGGTGATGCCGCCGGACCAACCAATACGCGCCCGTCCGACGCCGAAAAACTCGAACCATGACACAGGCAGTTGATTCTCCCATTACTTGGCAATTCTACCGTGCAACCGGAATGGGTACAAATTGCCGATAGGACAAGAAACTCCGATGCGCTCGTGCGCATGATGACGAGTTGATTATTACTTACTGTTCTGATAATTGCACCACCCACGGACTGCAAACTCGGCACTTGAGCAATGGCAATGACATTATCGGCAGCCATTGTCCCTGTGCCGCCGCTTGGTGGTGTCGTACCACCAGTGCTTGTGCTGCCTGTGTTGGCAGGTTTGGTAACGGTTGTTTCGCAAGCATTGACCAGCGTGATAACTGTTCCAGCACTAACCACCAAACCAAGCATAGATGCAGCCTGCACGAGAAATTCCCTGCGAGGGGTGCTGTTTTCGGGGGCTTCTATCGTTGGAAATGTTTCTGTTGTATTCATAAAGATCAAAAATACTGTGGTGAAAAACGTGGTAAAGCAGAGATTAAAAAGCACGATTTAATTTGTTGAACCGTAGAGCATTGCTTTAATCGTAATGGTTTCGCTTACTTTGCTGCCGACAATTCCTTTGCGCCCGATGACACCATGGTCTTTGAGTGAAACGGGAAAGTCATTCACTTTTATCATCACCAAATCATTCGGGCTTTTTTCCACGTAAGTGATTTCGATGGAGACGCTTATTGTCTTGGAAACACCATGCAGCGAGAATGCGCCTTCCGCCATTGCCTTGGCTACGCCTTTCCCGCCGCCACTTGACACAATCTGTACACTGGAAAGTTTTTTTATATCGAAGCTAATATTCGGAAATGATTCGCCATCCAACCAGTCTTTTTCTTGCAAATGGCGGTCGCGCAGCGCGATACCAGTCTGCATCGTGTTGACGGCAACTAAGACTTTGCCCGTTGTAGCTTCAAGATTGCCAAGGTCAAGAGCAAATGAACCAGTCACAATAGCCGTACCGCCGTCAATATTTTCCAATGGCGCACGGCTGCTGAATTGTGCTTGATTGGTGCCAATTTTGTTATTCAACGTAACATTTTTGATGCCTTTGGTATTCAAGTTAAAACCTGTTCCGGCATAACTTACCGATGCTATGCAAAGGCAGAGAAGCGAGGAAAAAATAGTGCGAAATTTCATGGTAAGAACGTAAAAATGAAAAAAAATTATGCTGAATTTTTCATAGTGCGCAGCCCTTGACGGCGCATCATCACAAAGCTGCCAAGTGCGCCCAAGAGCCCAACGCCGCCTATCGGTCCGGCAATATCCAATCCGAGATGAAATTCATCCTTCCATTCGATATGCTCTTCTTCGGTACCAAAGTTTGGATTCGTCGTTTTGACAACAACCTGAACTTTGTCCTTCGTAAAAATATTACTGCCGTGCGCAACCCAAACCCCCAGAGCCGCGACCACGATAACAGCAAATACAGCGATACTAAGTTTCCACATAACATTTCCCTCAAAAAAGTTGTCGTAAAAAAGTGGTATTTTTGATAGACTCACGCGACAAAACATCCCTCATCTCAAGAGTCAATAGTATAAATGCAATTGCAAATTCCAGCGCGTTGAGCGGAAAGTTTCGGTGTCGTAATAGCGAAATTCGGGTCGAAGTTCGATAAACGGCAGAGGAAAAATTTGCGCGCCGATGGAGGCTTGTGTACTGTATAACTCGGCTATGCCCGCACTGGCATTGGGGTCGGAAACTCGCGTTGTGCCTTGTTCAAAGCGCACAAAGGGCAGCAAACCGGACAACAACTGATAAGTCAGCATCACCGAATAATTGCGCGTCTGCCGACCGTCTTTAATGCCTGAAAGCACGTATTCGCCTTGCAACGCAACCCTATCGCTGAGTCCCACGCCAGCAAAAATATTCATCATCGAAAACGTACGATTCACAAAATACGAGCCGCCTAAATATGAATTAAAAACGTGGTCTTCGGTGCGAGGAAAAATAGCAGCGCGGGCGAGATAGGACGGCGATGCTGCCAGCGCACCAAGATTTGATGCGGCTGCGGCGGTGCTTATTGTTTCGCCGAGCAGAGGGGCGGTTTCCCCAAAGGTATTAACGGTGCGGAGTTGCCCAAGCGAACGCGGCAAAAACACGCCAGCCGTCAGTGAAAGCCACTGTATGCCCTCAAAATTCACCTCAGCACCGTATTCAGCAAAATTTGGTGCAATAATCGGTATCGTATTCGTTCCCGCGACTTGGCGGACAAGCATGGTGTGATCGTCGTACCGAATCCCGATAGAGGGCTGGAAATGCCCAATACGCAATTGCGGAAGCGTTATACCGGGCTGAATAATTGCCGAAGCCATCCACGCTTGCTGCCCAGTGAAGGGCAAAGCCCGACCCGAAGACAGTGCTAACAAACCGCCAACATCAGCCGTTGCCTCCACTGTGAGCCAAGGAGTCGCTATCCATGCGGCATAGACTGACGTTTGCATGGGAATAAAGCGTGTTGAGGCATTGGCAGTACGGGGCGAGCGGGTCATCTGCACACGGGCATCGAAGCCGAAGAGCAGCGCACCATCAGCAATGCTATTGGATTCCGCTTTTTCAATAAACTCCAGCCCAACGCTGTGCGCGGACAGTATTTTCATATCTTTTGCCATATACCACCCCAAGTCATTCCGTAAGCCGCTTCCTTGCGAGGTAATATGACAATTCAGGCATTTATTGCCCGTGAGCAGCGTAAATTGTGGTATCGCCGATACCTTTGTTGCTGAGACGAGCAGCAGAAGTACCACAGAGGCTATCCAGACTCGCCAATAGCGAAAAAACACCGTAGCAGACATCATGAGAAAACTCCTCGTTAGTTCTTAATTATTTTTTGCACCTTGATTTACCCAAGCGCGAATAAGACGTTTGTTGCAGTCTGAAAGCGGACCCGGCGGCGGCATCTGCGAATACCCCGGAAGTTGTGATGTTACCCCAACAAGAAGTGTTGCATCGGCATAACGCTTCACGTTGCTATACCCCTCCATATTGACTCCGACGGTTTGAAAAGCGTTAGCATGGCAACTATAGCAATTACCTTGCAATATCGGCTGAATCGTCTTTGAATAGGACACATTCACCGTATCGCAAGGGTCGGCAACGGTTTTCTTTTCGCCTTTTGCCGGACCGGAAAAATTCTCGCAACCTGCGAAAAATATCACGACGAGAATGAGCATCAAGGCAAGAATTGGCGCACCTTTGCGCAGCATCGAATGAAATACGCCATAACTCATATTTGTACCCCCTGAAGGAGAAAAATGGTAAAAAAATGCGAAATAACTTTAACCATAACCACACTCGCCCACATCGTTGTCTATACGAAAATACAACAACAATAGTTTTTTTCTATCAGCACAAGTACCGAAAGAGTAAAATCGGTAGTTCTACGGATTGTCTGAGCGCCGACTTCGCCACTGCCTTTTCTATCGTTTCACTGACAATCCCTTAAAAATGGCGGGGTCTTCCTGCCCTAAACGCCAGCAGGAAATACCGCGCAGGGTATATTTTTTGACCAATTCCAACCGTGCTTGGAATGACCGCGCATCCTCGAAATAAATATGCTCATAAATTTCATCGCGCTCAAAAACGGTGTAGAACATCTTGTCGCGCTCGTGCCATTCCATTTTACCACCACCACTTTCCATAATGCCCACCGCATCGGGATAATTCAGCGAACGCCCCCAAGCATTGACAGTTTGCGGGTTGGTGTAGGACGGAAACCAATAGTCCGAATACAAAGCCAAGCCCAATGACACTTTTTCTTTTGGTACTTGTTGAAGAATATACTGCAAACATCGCTCCATCCAGGTATAACCCGCGACCGGACCGGGCGTAGTGCGGCGTGTGTGCTGGTCATAGCTCATAAACGAGATAAAATCAGCGATTGCGCCGAGTGCTTTGTAATCATACCCGCCGCGCCAATACTCAAACATCCACTTTTGATAATCCCCCAAACCCGCATAATCACTTGCCCTTGGAACAACGGCAATACTAATCGAAAAGCCATATTTTTTCAGCGAATCCGCCGCAAGTTTGAAAAATGCGGTAAATGCAGCTTTGTCCGCAATATGGATATTTTCAAAATCATACTGAATACCGTACCATCCCTCTTTGCGGCACAGGTCGAGCAGCGCCACGACACAGCGTTCTTGCGCCTCACGAGAGATTAAAACCTTATGGAGCATTTCCAGATTAAAGCCCGGATTCACGATAAGTGGCATAATTTTCACATTGTGCTTTTTCGCTACTGCCACAATGCGCCTATCCACGCCGCCCCAAACAACGCCATCTTCATCCACCTTGAGGCATTGAGGTCCGATAATGTCAATGTATTGCGCATTACGCTCGAAACTGCGGAACGAGTCTTCGGAAGCATCCATATAGAAAATACGCTCACCCGTATTTTGAGCAACAAGCGACGAAACGCCCAGTAACGAAATGCCCAGAGTATGCAAGAAAACAAGAAGTGTCAATCGGATACGACGCATGATATTGTGTCAATGAGTGGTAAAAATAGTAACTACTAGTCCGTCAAAAGAATACCCTTCGATTTCTATGACCTTAGCAAGCAAATTCTGAAGTCAAAGCAGATTTTTTTGCTGGTCGTACCGAAATATGATGTTCTTGGTATTTCTGCTTCGAGTTTATGAC
>JAAFHM010000597.1 GCA_013298375.1 Ignavibacteria bacterium
CGCCTTTAAGTACCTCAAGCCTGTCGATGGCTTAATTTCGCAGCATTGCGAAGAGCATACGCTCACCGAGGGCTTTGCGATGCACGATGGAGAGGTTTCGGCGATATTGGGCTTGAAGGGCTATCCGTCTATTGCGGAGGAAATTATTGTGGCGCGAGATATTATGCTGGCTGCTTACAACGGTAATTGCCGTTATCACGTCTCGCATCTCAGCACCGCCGGAAGTATTGACCTTGTGCGGCAAGCAAAATTGCGGGGTGAGCGCGTGACCTGCGAAGTTACGCCACACCATTTTACGCTCACCGACGAGGCAGTGCGCCATTACGACACCAATGCGAAAATGAACCCGCCGCTCCGCACCAAAACTGACCTTGAGGCAATTATCACCGCCATCAAAGACGGCACGGTGGACGCGATTGCCACTGACCACGCTCCCCACGCCATTCACGAAAAAGAACTCGAATTTGGTATGGCAGCAAACGGTATCACGGGTTTAGAAACCTCCTTTGGTCTGGCGATGACGTATCTTGTTCACACCGGGCATATAGGAATGATGCGGCTTGTGGAGCTTATGTCCACGCAACCCCGTGAAATCTTGCGTTTACCAGCGATTTCGTGTTTGGAGGGCGCAAAAGCAAACCTGACCATTGTTGCACCGCACCAAGAATGGACGTTTAGCGCCGCAGCGTCGCGTTCAAAATCGAAAAACACCCCGTTTGATGGATTTGCTTTGAAGGGCAAGCCGATGTTTGCTATCAATCGTGGGTTGATGTGGAAATGTGATTTGTAATTCATTTGCCTCCGTATCGAATGTTGCCACTCCTTTGTACATCGCGCTTGATAAAATTTCGGTACTGGTCTCTGGTACTGACGTTGGTGTCGTCCTGTGCGCTTGTTGAACTTCGTGCGCAGCCGATACTTTTGCTCAAAGGCGATGCCTTACAAAAAACTATTCCAACGCAGAGTTTATGGGTCTTTCGGAGCATGGATACGTGTTCGGAGGCTGATGTAGCGAGGTTTACTGATGTCAACTTCGACGACCACGATTGGAATACGCTGATTTCACCCAAACAGGTAGGCGAACATTCGCCCGAATGGAACGGCTATGGCTGGTTTCGGCTACATATCAACGCCGATACGACACTCCTTCCGATGATGCTTTCTCTGACTTTGACACACCGCGAGGCAATGGAAGTGTATTGTGACGGTGTTCGCGTTGCAGCGCAAGGAAAAGTCGGTGTTTCGCTTCGGGACGAGATAGAAGGCTCTGCGCTGGGTTTGCCCGTGCCGATATACCTCCGTTCTGGGATGCGGCACGTGATTACAGTGCGATTCTCCAATCACACGTTTTTGCACCTCAGCAAACGGTATGGTGCGCATTTGATGAAACCTGGCTCTCCGGTATTTGATGTAGCAATTTGGACTGCTGAACAGGATATTGCCCGTGCGGTGCGCAGTCGCACGGTGCGGACGATTGTGACGATGATTCCGCTTGGAATCTTGCTTTTTGTGGCATTTTTGTATGCGGTGTTTTACATTTTCATTCGCCGAGAACGCAGCAATTTGTATTTGGCGCTCTTTAGCATTTTTTCGGCGGGGCTGTGTTTTTCGCTGCTGTACCGCTTGCAAAGCGCCGTAGGGCGAGAAATGCTGATCTGGAATGAAATTGCGATTGTCTGCGAGATTGCTGCTTTGGCGCTGTCGCTCATGGGAATGCTCTATTGGGTTGTCTATGGCGAGACGCTTCGGCGCTGGTGGTATGGCTGGGTTCCCGGAGTTGTGGTGGTGATTGTGCTGCGGTTTATTATGCCGATTGAGCAGTGGAATTACGTCCTTTTTACGTTGATAGCGTTTGCCTTTGCCGATATGGTCGCGCTCATGCTCACGGCATTCCGAAAGAGGATTGACGATGTGCTGATTATTGCCGTTGGGAATGTTATCTTTCTTGCCAGTGCAGCGCTGTATGTTTTTATCCATATGCAAGCACTTCAGCATATTTTGTGGCTTTTTGCGCTTTCCACTTATACGTGCTTCCTTTCGATGCCCGTGACGATGGCATTTTACATCGCACGGCGCTTCGCACGGGTCAATGACAGGCTTTGGGAGCAGTTAGAAAATGTGCAGAGGCTTTCGCATCAGGCATTGGAGCAGGAAAAAGAAAAGCAGTCGCTTATTGAGCGCCAGAAAGCAGAGTTAGAGGGGCTTGTCGCCGAGCGCACCAAAGAATTACAGGCAACCAATGAACTTCTTGCTGACCAAACTCAAGCAATACAGTTCTCCAACATGGAGCTTTTGCGCAAGAATATCGAAATAGCAACCGAGCGCGAGAAATCGGAGGAATTGCTGCTCAATATCCTGCCCGCGCCCATAGCAGAGCGCCTCAAAGCAGGAGAACAAACGATTGCCGATAAACTCCACGATGTGACGGTGCTTTTTGCCGATATTGCCGGTTTTACGCGCTTTGCAAGCACTATCTCGCCTGAAAACTTGGTGTCGCTCTTGGATAAAGTATTTTCCGAATTTGACCGCCTCGTTGAGAAGCATGGCGCAGAAAAAATTAAGACGATTGGCGACGCATACATGGCAATTGGTGGGTTATCGCACCATGCTGAGAACCACGTTGAATTTATGGCACATCTGGCAATGGAAATGCACACTGCCGTCATGGAACTTTCGCAGGAACTTGGTATTATCGGGCTTTCGGTGCGTATTGGTTTGCATAGTGGGGAGGCAGTCGCGGGGATTATTGGTACAAAAAAACTCAACTACGACCTTTGGGGCGATACCGTCAACATGGCTTCACGCATGGAGTCGCTGGGCGAAGCAGGGAAAATTCACTGCACAGAACACGTGTTTTTGCGCCTTCGCCATAAATTTATTTTTACAGCACGTGGCGAAATTCGGGTCAAGGGGAAAGGGCTGATGCACACGTACTTTCTGGAAAATGTGCGCTGAGGGATACGTTGATTCTCGGTAACTATTCCGGTAAACTCCCGTCGGGCGGCTGAGGAGTGCAGAAACGCTGCCGTCCGGCGGGTTTCGCGGACAAACGCCATCCGATGAAAGCGCCGTAAGAACCCGCCGGACGGCGAAGAAGCCGCCCGACGGGGTGATACCTG
>JAAFHM010000421.1 GCA_013298375.1 Ignavibacteria bacterium
GACTTTTATGTAACGTTCAATTTACCAACAATTAGCGGGCAATCGCAAAACTTTCGCTACGATGCGGGGTTTGGTGTGGAGACAGGAGCGCGTATTTACCCTTGGCGCGTGGAGCGTGATGCTCTGCGTCCTTTTGTTGGAGTTGCGTGGTCGGCAGGAAGTTATTCGCAGAGGGATATTTCTCGAGGAAACGAGGGCATTGGAACATCATTGCGGCTTGATAGAATGCTCTTGAGTGCAGGTCTGACCTACCAAATTGGTGATGTCATTATCGAAGGCGGTGGGCTGTTCGTGCCGAATACTACGATTGATTATTGGGCAAGCCGCGACCAAATTACGCAAATTTCAATGCCAAATACCGCATTCTGGCTGGGTGCAAAATATGTGTTCGATACGACTATCGGTGTAGAATTAAGAGAAAAAAAACGCCCCGGCTACGGTAAAAAACTGGAAGAATCGCTTCGCAGTAAGGATGCCCTCAACACCTGGACGGTAGCTGCCGGACCATCAACGGCTGTGGCACTCGCTCCTTCGCCGTACACGGTGGAAAAATTGCCGTTTGTGAATCCTACCTTGAGGGCGAGTCTGGCATTGGATTTCGGCGTTGGTTATTACTTGTACGATGCGGATGTACAATTCAATCTTTCGTATCGCCCACTCATTGGAAGCAGTTCCGGCTACGGTGTTCGTCAAGCATTTGAGCGCCATGCTTTTGCGTTGGAGGCATTCAAATTTGTCGGGAATTATCATGGTTTTAGCCCATATATCGGAGCATTTCTTGGATTTGAAGCGCTCAGTTACCGCGAGACCGATGGGGAGCGAATTGTAGTGAATCAGCAAGAAGGGAAGCTGGTTCCGGGCGTTGTGTTTGGATGGGATATTCGCCCCTCAAAAACCGATGAATGGTTCTTGCGCACGAATCTCCGCTACACGCCTTTTGCAACGATGAGCGTTTCAGGCAAAGACCTTGTTCTGCCGAACTTCGAGTTTAATTTCATTCAGTTGGTTGTCAATTTGAACCGCATATTTCAATAAATCATTCATTCTGTTTTTTTCATAAACGTAACACTATCATGGACTTCTATCTCCCCCTCAAACTCGTACACATCCTGTGTGCAATCGTCGCTGTCGGCGCAAACATGAGCTATGCGCTCTGGCTCACCATTGGCAAAATGAATCCGGCGCATACGTTATTCGCATTGAAAGGCATCAAACGTCTGGATGATTGGATTGCCAACCCCGCATATATCCTTGCCTTGGCGACGGGGCATATTCTGCTTTTCATTGGCTCGATTTCCATCACCACGCCGTGGGTATTGATGGGAGAAATTCTTTTTATTGCGCAAGGGTTGATTGCTTTTCCGTTTTATACACCAACATTGCGGAAGCAAATTCAAGCGGGGGAGCGGCACGGGCTTGATTCGCAGGAATTTATCGTCCTCGACCGCCGCGCAACTATTTTGGGCGTAACACTCAACATTTTAGCGATAGCAATAGTCGCTGTGATGGTGATAAAACCGAGCTTTTGAAGCATTTTCTCCAATTTTTTTTGAGCAACAATCATGGAAACAATCATCAAAATTTTTTTAGCGATCCATATCGCCGGAGGCACATCCTCGCTCATCGCCGGGGCAATCGCTATGGCAGCACCGAAAGGCAAACGTGTCCACAACCTTGCCGGACGAACCTATTATTGGTCAATGGCGGCAGTCTGCGCCTCGGCGGTGGTGATGTGCATTTTAAAGCCGCAGCAGTTTTTGTTTTACGTGGCGATATTTAGCTTTTACCTTGCCTTCACAGGCGAGCGCATGACCAAACGCAAGCGTCCAAGCGATGCGGCGGCTGTACAAGACTGGACGGCGGCAATATTAGCAGCATTGGCGGGAACGGTACTGCTTGTGCGCGGCACTATGCTGCTTGCGGGTGGCACGTCGTTTGGCTGGGTGAATGTCGTCTTTGGCGCATTTTGTCTGGGTTTTAGCGCAAATGATATGCGCCTTTTTGTGAAACCGCCAAAGGAAAAAATGCACTGGTTTTTTACGCATCTAACGCGGATGATTGGTGCGTATATCGCCACCTTTACGGCATTTTGTGTGGTGAATGTCAAGTTTCTTCCGTCGCTGGCGGTGTGGCTTTTGCCGACGGTGTTTGGGACGTTGGGGGTTGCACTTTGGACGGCGTATTATCGGCGAAAATTTGCGGTGACGGCGGAAAACCGTATATTTCCCGTTTAGGAGTGAGATTGTCCAAAGGCTAAGGATGCGGGCTGTACAAATCTTTCCTGAATTTTCATGAAAACATTGACAATCACTATGAGAACCATTGCAATTTCTATGCTTGTCCTCTGCTTGGGCATACATACAAGTCTTATCGCTCAGACTGATACGGTAAAACACGGAATAGGTTTTATTGTCGGTTTTGGCGATCAGGGAATTCTGGATGTTCGGTATAAATACGATGTTGTTCTTTTTCAACTTCAATACAACAGAGCGCTCTTACCTCAAGAAAAAACATGGGGCTTAGATCTTGTGATTCAGCCACAATACAATGTGACGAAATTTAGAAAAATTGATGCCCTTCCTGTTCTCACAGACGGCTTTGAGTTTGGTGTCAATGTCGGTCTTGCCATCCACAAAAGCATCATCGAAAATTTCTTGACAATGTATCTACTGGCTTCCGTTGGACCGCATTACGTGTCGGGTACACCGGACAGGCAGGCGGCGGGCTTCATCTTTTCCGATAACGTTTTTGTGGGCTTAGACGTAAAAGTATTGGAAAAATATCATCTCGATGTACGGTATGGATTTAGGCACATTAGTAATGCCGGACTTCAACAACCGAATGGCGGGGTGAATAATCTTGTTATATCTGCTGGAATAATGATAGACATATAAGCACGGCTACCGTATTTTCTTTCGGTTGATACAACCACATCATTTGTTTTATCGGCGGAAGTTTGCTGTGACAGCGAAAAACCGTATATTTCTCTCGTAACCAAACTGCATTGCCCTTTGAACCATTTTCACGACCCCATGAGCAATGTTCCTCTTTTTCACGACGAATTCCTCCCTGAAGCGCATGAAACGGTCATTGCGGATGATATGCTCCTGCCCAATATTGACAATCTTATCACGGAGGACGACGAGCCTGTGGATAGTATTTTTGCTTCAAAACAGCAGCGTCTTCTCGTGCAAAGCCTTTACGCAAATACGGCAGTCTGGAACCCTGAAGCCGTGCCGTTTATCGCCGATGCAAACGTTGGCGTATTTATTTCGCCGACCGAGCCTCCACTTGTGCCAGATGCGTTTTTGAGCATGAATATTTCCATGCCCGTAACGTTTGACTACAAAAAGATTCGGTCGTATTTTGTGTGGGTGTTTGCCAAAACGCCAGATATTGTCGTCGAGATTGTTTCCAACCGCAAAGGCGGGGAAATGAAGCGAAAAATGACAGAATATGCAAAGCTGCATATCCCATATTACGCGGTCTTCGACCCCTTTGATGTTTTTCATGGAGAGCGTTTGGAAATCTATAAACTGAACGGTACGAGTTATCAGCCGCTTGGGGATTTCTGGATGGAAGATATAGGCTTAGGGCTGCGTCTTTGGGAAGGTGAGTACGAAGAAATGCAGTCGGAGTGGCTGCGTTGGTGCGACATCAAGGGAAATGTTTTGCAGAGCGGACGGGAACGTGCCGAGCAGGAGAAGTCTCGCGCCGAGCAGGAAAAATCTCGTGCCGAGCAGGAGAAACTCCGCGCTAACTCTGCCGAAGACCGTGCAGAGCGCCTTGCTGAACAGCTTCGTGCGCTTGGTATCAATCCCGAAGCATAATTCTACTGGCAATATCCGATAGGACAGAATGCCCGCCAAACCAAGATTTGACGGGCATTCTGCGTTTTATTGCAAACCGTACAGTAGCATAATGAGTCAAGAAAATTTGCCTTTTCAAATATATTTTTGCAACTTGCGACCGATCAGTCGCGTACATATAGTCGCAACCAACCAGTCGCATCCATTTTTTACCGCAATGATAGCCTTAACAACATTTACCAATCTTCCCGAAGACCGACAAGAAGCCATTGTTTATGCGGCTGCGGAGGAGTTTGCTCTCAAAGATTACGAAAGTGCCTCGCTTTCGGAAATTATCAAGCGCATCGGTATTGCTAAGGGCAGCTTTTATCGGTATTTCGATAGCAAGCTCTCACTTTATCGTTATGTGCTGAACTACGGACTACAACTGCGTTTGCAGCACGAAGGGCGGATATTAAATGCACCGATTAACGATTTTTTTGCCGCACTAGTGCAGAATTTTCAAGAAAAACTCGCCTTCGACCTGAAATATCCGCTCTTTTCTGCGCTTTCCTACAAAGTTTTGCAAGAGCAACACGAAGAAGTACGCCCCACGCAGCAGGAACTCAAG
>JAAFHM010000479.1 GCA_013298375.1 Ignavibacteria bacterium
GAGATATTTTGCGAATCCTATGATTACCTGCATCTGCTACAAGGATATTGCCAAGATTATCAATAGCTAGATTCCAAGGGTTATTAAACTGAGCAGAGGCGATCGGTCCATCTGCATATCCTTCTACACCACCTGCTAAAGTAGAAACATTACCATTAGAAGAGATTTTACGTATTCGGTTATTGAGGCGATCACCAACATATATATTACCTTCGGTATCGGCTACAACACCAGTTGGATAAGAAAATGACGCAGATGAAGAAACACCATCGGAATATCCCAGAGTTCCATTTCCGGCAACTGTTGAAACTATTCCATTTGGGGTAATTTTTCGGATACAGTTATTTTCTCTATCCGCAACATAAATGTTTCCCATGGAACCAATTGTCAAGCTAATTGGTCTTCTAAATTGTGCGACTGTACCTGCTCCATCAATGTACCCATTAATGGATCCTGCTATTGTCTCTACTGTAGGGCATTCTGTAGGGATGACTGGTGTAATATTAATTGTTAAGGAGTTGCTGTTTATGCTACCCGCGCTGTTACTTGCCTGTACGGTGAAGGTGTATGTTCCTGCTGCTGTTGGTATACCAGAAAGCACGCCTGATGCGGAAAGCGTCAAACCTATGGGCAGACTACCGCTTGCAAGGCTATAGGTCGGTGTGGGGGTGCCGTTGGCAACGAAGGTGTACGAGGCGAAAACTGTACCAGCAACACTGTTTGTTGGAGGTGTTTGGGTACTGAAGGCGGTAGGAGCAATACTAGGAGAAGAAACAGTAATTTTTCGGAGAAGCCCATTAAAACAATCGCCCACATACACATTTCCTATAACATCTACAGCCACACCGATTGGGCCGCTAAATCGTGCCGATGCCCCCTGTCCGTCAGCATACCCTTGATTACTTCCCGCCAATGTCGAGACCAAACCCGTTGGGCTAACCTTTCGGATGCGATGATTTCCATAATCCGTGACGTATACATTCCCTTGTGCATCAACGGCTACGTTATATGGGTAATAAAACTTTGCCGATGTTATCTGCCCATCGGCAAAACCTTGACTACTTCCAGCTAAAGTCGTTACTTCGCCTGACGGACTAATTTTTCGGATACGATGGTTACCACCATCCACAACATACACATATCCTACGGCATCTATAGCTACACCATATGGAGAACTAAACTGTGCCAATGAGCCTAGTCCATCCACATAACCATTTTCTCCGCTCCCCGCCAACGTTGTTACCAGACCTGTTGGGCTTACCTTACGAATACGATTGTTGCCTTTATCTCCCACGTATACATTTCCTGCGGAATCCAGCGCAATACCATGTGGGTAGTAGAACTGCGCCGCAGCACTTTGCCCGTCAGCATAGCCTGCTACTCCGCTTCCCGCCAAGGTTGTGACCAGACCCGTTGGACTCACCTTCCGAATACGATGATTGAATAAATCCGCCACATATACATTCCCAACGGCATCTACAGCTAAGTCGGTTGGGTTAGCAAATTGTGCAGACACTCCTTGTCCATCTGCATACCCCCATACCCCACTGCCCGCCAAGGTTGTGACCAGACCCGTCGGACTCACCTTTTTAACACGATGGTTGAAAGTATCTGCCACATACACATTCCCAGCAACATCTACAGCTACGCCGAATGGTTGATAAAATCCTCCCGCCAGTGTCGTAACATTCACCGTTTGCGCCACCACAGGCGCAAAGGAAACCATACTAAAACGAACACCGCCACCACCAGCGCCAAAGCGCCGACCACGTTACTACCACGTTTCATACAACTCCTCAAAAAAAAGTAAAAATGTAAAAAAAGTATTTTTGCGATTTCAAGTGCTACAAACTTAACACGAGTCTGTCAGAAAAACTACTATCGAAAGCCCAAAAGCGCTGAACGGTACATATAAAGCGCTGAACGGGCAGAACCTCTCATTTTTGAGAGAATATTGTCTGCTTTTAGCCTCTCAAGGCAATCCTATCTATAAAGAATCGAAGACAAGGCGAAAGATATTTAACATATTTCACAGCCACAAAGATACAAAAACTCCATCAAAAAAAACATATTTTCACCAACTATGAAAAAATTTTTATATTTTTGTATTGTCATTATAGATAGAGAATTTGTAGAAAAATCTCAAGAGTTGGAATCACGCTATTTTCGATACATAGAGAAGCCCTTGGTACGGGTGAAACCATTGGTAGATTCCCTGCTCTGCACTATATTCGTATTCAATCACGCCATTCAAAAGCACCGCATACGGAGTCAGCAACAATGGAGACGACACAACCCAACAACACCTTCCCCAATCGCATACGCACACGCTTAGGCGACCGTGTACGCAAAATTCTCCTCTTCGGCTCACAGGCTTGGGGGCGATGCCCGTGCGGACTCGGATGTGGATTATTTGGTGCTGGTCCGGGGGGAAGTATCATCGGAGGTAAATGATTTTTTGGACGATGAAGCTGGGGAGCAATTCTTGTTCACGAAGGGCGCGTCATTTCGGCATTTGCCGTGAGCGAAGCAGATTTTGAGCGATTTGTATTCAGCCCGATTTTTATCAACATCCGTCGAGAGGGGATTGCCGTATGACCGAAACACTGCACGAGCGCGTCCTCCGAATGCTGCGCAAAGCCTCGCGTTCTCTGAGAGCCGCAGAAAACCTGCACGACGATGGTGACTATGATTTTGCGTCATCGCGGGCATACTACGGCGTGTTTTATGCAATGGAAGCATTGCTACTTTTGCGGGGAAAAGCTCCTGCCACGCATAGCGGCACGATGAGCGAATTCAGCAAAGAGTACGTGCAAACAAGCATATTTCCACCCGAAACCGGGCGCAGCATCAGCCGTTGATTTCGAGAACGACAATTCAGCGATTATGAATTTCCTGAAGAACTTCAACCCGAGGAAACACAGCGCGACATAGAAACTGCACGGTATCTTGTTGCCATGATGCAAACGTATTACGAAACCCATCCACCGCCACACAGCACATAAACACTTCGTTCTTCAATATTTCCGCTATTTTTTCAAAATTATTATATGCCCAACACCACACCCCACAAACCCGCCCGCGAGCAACTCACGCCCGGGCAGCGCCTAAAATATATTTTGCAACAGCGCTTCGGCAGCCTCAAAAACGCCGCCGAGTCCTTGCAGATGAACCCCGTTTCGATATCGTCCTACGCCACCGACCGTGTGAACGTACAGATAGACCTACTCGCCCGTTTGTCTGAGGAATTGAATATTTCGTCGGATTGGATTATTACGGGTGTCGGCACGCCTTACCGCACGACTTCCGACGGCGACAGCGACGCTCCTGATCTCACGCGGCAGATTATTCGCACACTGGAAAAAAGTGGTACGAGGGAGACACCTCCAATCGCCAACACCAGGCTCGAAGAGGCAGAATCAAACATTGCCTACGCTTTCGGCTTGGAAGAATCTCCCACCCAGCACTACCGCTATATGCTCTTTCTTGACGCACGTTCAGCGTTTCCATTGCCACTAGAATACAATTTGTATTCTAGCACGACAAAACAGCAAACCGCACCATCTACTTTTCACCCCGACTCCTCTACCCCAGACGACCCTGCCGAGGTGCTGTACAATCTTTTGCAACACAGCGTTGCCCCCAAGCGGCGGCTCTATTGCCTGAAAGATGATTCCATGCTGATTTCTGGTATCATCAAAGGAACATTGTTGCTGATGGATGAATCGCAGGAAGCCTGTGCCAAAGCAAGCAATGGGGATATTGTTGTTGTCGTTTTGAATGGTAAATTTGTTGTTCGTCGTTTGCGGGAGAACACCAAAGGTCAATCATGGTTGGAGTCGGGGCATCCCGATTTTCCGGCTATCGTCGGCGAAGGCGCAATAAAGGGGCAGATTCACGGCACCATGATAGCTGCTATTACGATGGCAGGAACGCTGAATCG
>JAAFHM010000494.1 GCA_013298375.1 Ignavibacteria bacterium
TTGAACAACGTTCCAAAATTATACGACGCTCCAACACTGAAAAGACGCGGGTTTGCAGGCGTAAACGAATACCCGAAACTGCTCCACGACGAGGTTTCCGCATACAGCGTATTTGCCACATTCAGCACATTCAGGAACACATCCAAACCGCCGATTTTGTAGCCCGCCCGAATATTGACCACCGCATGACCCGCATATTTCCTCGTGTTCTGCACATCTTGAAAATACTGCCCCATCGTTTGCAATTCCGCGCCAATCCGAAAGCCCTGTAACCAGGTGGGTTTGTAAGTAATTTCCGAGAACGTTGTTAAATCCGGTGCTTGCGGCATATCGTTGTTGTCGTAAATGCGTTCTGTCGCGCCGAGTCGCTCACGGTATTGCATAAACAAATGGCGTGAATACGTGCCTCCGATGCGGATATTGAGTTCATCCGTCGGCACAAATCCTACCTGAAATTCCACGCCGTAATGCCGCGTTGCACCTGCATTGCGATTTTCAAACACATTCTGCCCCGTCTGCACGGAAATCACTTCGTTCACGCCATCAAGCAGGTAAACACTCATGTCGAGATAGCCTCGACCGTCCAGAAACGCCGCATATCCGCCCACTTCGTAGTTGTTGAAACTCGCTTGCGAAAGATTGGGAACGCTTACGCCGCGAAAAAGTTCGGAAAGCTCCGGCGGCAGAAAACCGATGCTATAATTGGCATACATTCCCGTTCCCGCGTCTGCGTTGTACATCACGCCAAAGCGCGGTGCGACGTTGTTGTAGCTCGTGGTTTGGTTGGGTGCGCCTGTGAATGCGCTCGGCGGAAGATTATTCTTGAAATCAAATGCAAGCCTGTCGTAGCGCACTCCGGCGATGGCTTTCCACTGCCCCGTCAGCACAAATTCCGCCTGTGCATAGCCCGCAATATTCGACAAACCCACGTCGTAGCTGGTCAGTGTGGAATCAGTTTGCGTAAAACTATTGTATATCGTGCTTCCGTTTACGGTTTCGCGTCCAATGCGGAGGAACTTCGCCCGAACAGTGTGGGGGCTGTTTTCGTAGTACAAGCCGACAACAAGATTCGTCTGAATCCCAGACAACATCAGGCTTGTACGGAACTGCACATCCGCACCAAGCGAGGAAAATCGCGTATCGGAAAGTTCGCCAAATGCGCCCCGTGGATTGCGCGGATCATTGCGAAGGCGGAAACTTGGCAGCATCAGGAGTTGGTTATTGCGGTAGAACACGCTTGCGCGGAGATTGGCATTATTTTCAAACGTGTGGTCAAGTGTCAAACGACCGCGCTGTGCCTTATTGTCGCGGTAAGCAATCGTGTTATTGGTGGGATACTTCTGCGAAAAATACATCGTGCTGTCAATACCGCCCGGCATATCGCTTCGGAGATTGTTCAGCGAATAGGTCAGTTCGAGTGCGGTGCGCTCAGACAGCCTGTAATCCGCACGAATACTGGCGGAGAGCTTTTCCATCGAATTATAGTCGCGCCACGAGATTTTCTGCTGCGCGTAGTAGCCGCCTGCATAAACGCCAAGGCTGCCAATGCCTTCGCCAAAGGTGTTCGCGGCTTGTGCATTCAAGCGTTGATACCCAAAATTATCGCCTTGCACACCAAACTCAAGGAGTGGTCGAACTCCTGCGCGTTGCGTAAGGAAATTTACCGCTCCCGACACCGCATTTGCACCATACATCGCCGAGCCGGGACCTTTGATAACGTCAATGCCGCGAATGGCGGGCAGATTGATTTCCATGAGCGAATTATGGTTAAAAACGCCTGTGGTGCGAATGGGAATGCCGTCTTCGAGGTAGAGAAAAAGCGCACGGGTGGTCATCGGGGAGCGAATAGCCATGCTGTGCTGTTCGTTGCCAAGATTTTGCATGACCACGCCCGGCACTTTGTTCATAATTTCGTACATCATTGCGGGCTTAGTTTCTTCGATAAGTTGCTTCGACACAACGCTGACGGCAACAGGCATTTCAGAGCGCAACTGCGCTTGGCGGCTTGCTGTAACGGCGACTTGCTGCGAGGTAATCACCTGCGGCGCGAGTTCGACTTGAACGCCTGACAGAACCTCGCTTACGGCGATGTGTTTTGTTTTATAGCCTAGCATTGAAATTGTGAGAATATCGTCTGCGGCAAGCGTAGAAGCGGTTTTGAGCGTAAATTTTCCCGCAGAATTTGCTACCGTGCCTGTTTTTGTGCCTTTGACAAGAACTCGTGCGCCGGAGAGTGCTTCGCGGGTGAATTGGTCGGTGATAGTGCCGGAAATTGCGGTTTGAGAAAAAATTCTTAGCGGTAAAAGAATACCTGCAAGCAGCATCACTGCTGCTCTTTGGAGGAGAGAAGTTTTCATTGTTTTATTGAATAGAGGAACAATAAGGAAGTCCACTACATGAGATAATCATGTAGCAGCAACGCCCAAGAACATTGAGCGAACGGAAAGAAAATGAGCAGGAATATTAGGCACGTGGCGGCTGAAACGGCACTTGTCCAACGCCAAAAAGGAGTGAAGTATTCAGAAAAGCAAGGAACGAAGCGGTTCCTGTTTCGGGGGAAGAAAATTCGGGAATATCCGTGAGAAGATGAAAAAGTTCGATTGTTTCATTAGCGTTTGTGCGCTGGGATGGAGGCGTAGTCTGGTTTTGCGAGGATTGATCGGTATCGTGCGCGGCTTCGGCAATTTCTTTCTCCATTTGGCAATTTCCATCGCACTCCAACTCAGGTTTTGCCTTATTTTCGCAACGCTCCACGTAAAAATTGTGATTGACCGCATAATTGACAAGCGGCAACGCCACGCGGCACGTCATAATGAGGTACGCGAGAAGCAGGGGCAATATGGAAAATTTGCGAAGCATCAGGGCTAAACTTACGATAAAAATGGAACGTCATCCAAATAAAATTTCCGCATTGTCTCAGCAACCTCTTGTAGTGAAAGACGTTGCAACTCGTCTTGAATCATACTGCGCTGCTTCGCCCACTCATGATGAAAAGGACACGGTGCATCGGGATTGCATTTCTCCAAATGCAGCATACAGCCCGTGAAGCGTTTATCGCCGTCTATTGCCAACACTACCTCAAAAACCGCTATGGCACTTGCCTTCTGAGCCAATCGAACCCCACCGCCTGCGCCTCGCGCCGATTCTACGATTCCGGCATGAACAAGTTTGTGCATGATTTTTCGTAAAAACGCTCGTGGCAACTGCACTTCCTCAGCGACCATATCAATAGAGATAAACTCATTCGATGGCTGCCGCGCAAGATGCATAACCGCACGAAGTCCGTAGGCGCAAGCGTTGGAGAGCATGATATAAGTATAATGGCGTATTTTTTTAGAATTATTTTGCCAAAACAACAGCATCCACTACGTGAATAATACCATTAGAAGCACGAATGGAAGCCACTACTTTGGCATCGTCAAGGTACATCACGCCGCCCTTTTTCGTAATTTTTGCCGGTTTACCATCGAACATTGTCAGCGTTTGCCCATCGCTAAAAAAGTCCACGTCAAGGGCGGATGTCATCACGTGATGATAGAGAATATCAGCGAGTTTTGCTTTGTTTTCAGGCTTCAAAAGCGTTTCAACCGTTCCGGCGGGAAGTTTATCAAACGCCGCATTTGTCGGAGCAAAGACGGTAAAGGGTCCTGCGTTGGACATGGACGTTACCAAATCTGCCGCCTTGAGTGCTGCAACGAGCGTAGAATGGTCTTTCGAGCCGACGGCAACCTTGACAATGTCCTTCATGGATTCGTCGTCTTTGACATTTTCTTGACCGCCACCCGCAGGCTGGTCGGTAGCCTGCCCTTCGTAGGTTTTTGCTGATTCTTCTTGTTTTGAGCAGGCTGCAACGAA
>JAAFHM010000666.1 GCA_013298375.1 Ignavibacteria bacterium
GAAGCGGTAGCACGGGAATATCCGAATGATGACTTAATTCTGACGTAATTTTTCGCGCTCGCGTTCAATCAAAACACGGCGTAAAATCTTGCCGGAAGCGGATTTTGGTATTTCTTGCACAAATTCTACTTCGCGGATTTTTTTGTACGGCGCAACCTTCTCGGCGATATAATCCATCACTTCCTGCGCTGTAATTTCGCCTTTTTTCACGATAAATGCTTTGGGATTTTCGCCCGCTTCATCGTCTGGAACGGGTATTACGGCTGAATCGGCAATGGCAGGATGCCCAAGCAACAAGCCTTCAAGTTCTGCCGGAGCTACTTGATACCCTTTGTGTTTGATAAATTCTTTGAAGCGGTCAACGACGTAGAAATAGCCATCATCGTCAACATAGCCCACATCGCCTGTGTGCAGCCAACCATCTTTGAGTGTGCTTGCATTTGCGTCGGGATTATTGAGATAGCCCTTCATAATGTTTGGTCCTCGGAAGCAAAGTTCGCCGTTTTCATTCGGACCAAGTTCTTTACCCGTTATCAAATCCACGACTTTCGCCTCTAAGTTTGGAACAAGCGGTCCAACGGACGCAATTTTAATCGGATAACTCACAGAATTCATATTCGTCACGGGCGAAGCCTCCGTCATACCGTAGCCTTGCTTGACGATACATTTGATGCGCTCGGCGCACATTTCGGCAATTGGCACCGACATTGCCGCCGCACCGGAAGTGATAACTTTCAAACTCGAAAGGTCGAACTTATCTATGATAGGATGTTTCGCCAAAGCAAGCATAATTGGCGGAGCAACAAAAAAATTGGTCACTTTATACTGTTGAATAATGCCAAGAACCTGCTCAAGATCGAAACGCGGCACCGACACGACTGTTCCGCCAACAGCAAGCGCACCATTGAGCAAGCCTGTCATAGCGTAGATATGGAAAAATGGTAGCACCGCAAGCATGACGCTGGTTTCGTTGAGCTGCTCTAAATCGGAGTATTGCACCACATTCGACGTGAGATTGTAGTGCGACAGCATCACGCCTTTGGGCAAGCCCGTTGTACCGCTTGAATAGGGCATTACCACGATGTCGTTATGCACATCATACTCAATGGCGGGCAGTACGCCATCGCCCTTCATCAATTCTGCAACAGGTGTAGCTCCCTCGCCTTCGCCCAAAACGAAGATTTCCTGAATGCCGGCGCGTTTAGCTGCTTCGATGGCGTTGGGAAGAAAAAGCGGGATGGTCACGAGGAATTTCGCGTTGGCATCTTTCATCTGATGCGTGAGTTCGTCAACGGTATAAAGCGGGTTAATGGTCGTATTTGTGCCGCCGGCTTTAATCACACCGTGAAAAATAATAGCATATTCAGGCACATTGGGGCTGTAAATTGCCACGACTTCGCCTTTTTTCAAGCCTCGCTTCACGAGATTGGAAGCCACCATTTGGATACCGCCCGCAAGCTGTTTGTACGTGATGGTGCGTCCCGACGGACCATCAATAAGTGCGGCTTTATCAGGGAATTGGCGTGCTTTGGAGAGAACAAAATCGTGCAATGGCACTTCCGGCAGGGCTATCGACGGAAAAGGGCTTTTAAAAATCATAACTCCAAACTCCTGAATAAGGCAAGGCAAGAAGCGCAAAACCACGTCACATACCGTGCGTAGAACCTTGAAACAGCCTCGCTTGATGAAGAAAATAGGTAATTAGCATTATGCACAGACAACGAATTTACATATTTTTTTCGGCGTGGCAAGATGATAGGCGAAAATCATAGAATGTATGAGTATTCGATCGGTCTGAATATTGCATAATCTCTTGTGCTGAGTTGACTCAAGAATCCACAAATACTTTTGACAGAGAGAGAATATTCTTTTGCCGATATGCGAAAATGCTCTCAACTTTCACGCAGAGTAAACTTAAGTTCTTCGTCAATAATTTTTCGGTATTTGCTTCGGAGCAAGGCGGCATAGTGCCTTGTTTCCCGTACCAGATTATTTTTGATTGAGAACTTAGTTGTTTCTATCCGCCAAGCCAGCATCAAAGTCAAATACGAAAATTGCTTTTCGCACTGACAACTTGAATTCGCCACGAGACTTCGCCCCGTTTGGCGGTTACATTCCGCAACGAGATATGCTTCACACTCGGGAAAAAATTCGGGGTCAAAATTTGCAGCGCCGAGTTCCGTCAAAACCTCTTCCACACTGGTCTGTCGCTCAATCCAATGCGTACAGACATCCTGCCGGAAGCGTACACCCATCACGTTGAACCCCAGAACGCGCTTTGTTGCGTCGTTTGCATAGACGATACGCAAAAGCCGCTTCCCGTCTGCATTCTGCCAGAAGACAATCGTTTCTTCGCCCTCGCTGCGTTTCGCTCACTTCGCCGACAAAAATTTTGCCCCGTCCTTGCTTTTTGGTATCTTTGCCTCGTGTGAGACTGCCGTGTTCTCCTGCTCCTGCTCCTGCTCCTGCTCCTGCTCCTGCTCCTGCTCCTGCTCCTACGCGGAGCGCTTACTCAAGGTGCAACACTAACACGACACCAGAAAATCTCGTTCCGTACTATTTTTACCGTCCCAACTATGCGTGTTCTCATCATCGAAGATGATACCCTGATTGCCAATGCCATTCTCCGCATT
>JAAFHM010000558.1 GCA_013298375.1 Ignavibacteria bacterium
AACATTTGCATTGATAGCCAGCTCGTCGCGGTCGTCGTTATTGACGCTGCTCGGCGTGTCGTAACGCAAAAGCGAGGTAGAATATTCACCCCGCAAAGAATCGCCGGAAGCAAGCATCCATGCGGTTTGTGCGAACACCGTCCAGCGCACACTCACGTTGTCCCGTTGAAGTTCGGCGCTCCGAAGCGTTTGCAAATCCACATCGCGCAGCGAAAAGCGCTCGCCGACACGGTTCGCTTCATTGCGATTGTCAAGGCTGAATCCGGCGGCATGGTTACTTGTTCCAAACTGTGCGCGAAGAGTGGTATTGAGCGAAAACCGTAATTGATCAACGTCACGCTGAACCGCACTTATCGGCACTTCTGCCAAAGCCGTGTTGTAGTGCCGCCCAACCGCCCAATTTTCCACGAATCCCTGCACTTCTGCTTCCATTCCGCTCAAAATCGGGAAAGCAAAACGCCCATTAACACGCCCAAGCCGCTCCGAACGGGTTTCGATGGCAAGTTGGGAGGAAACTCCTTGCTGCAATGTTGTGTAAAAATCACGCTCCAAAGCAGTGTATTGTGCCGAAATATCCAACTGGGCGTTCCCTTCAAACGTGCGGGTCATGGTAACGCGGGTGTTAAACTGCGTATTGGTGCGGATGTTGGCAAGATTCGTGAAAAATCCGCCCGCATCCAACGTGAGCGAATAATCGTCCAATCGCAGATTTCGTCCCGCCAGATTGCCCAAGAGCGTCCAGCCTCGGTCAACGATGCCGAGTTGTTCGTTGTATTCGCCACCGCCCATAGCTCGCACTACGACTTGCTCAAAAGGCTGCCACGCCGATTGCGCCGCTTTCCACTGCACTCCGCCTGTCAACCCAAATTGTACAAGGCGATTGAGACCAATAGAGCGAGAATCCGCAGAAAACGAGGCAGTGTTTGCCGCCAAGAGCGAAAACCCTGCTGCAATCGGCTTTTCGTAGCGCAAAAGCGCGTCGGCATCGTCGCGGCGCGTGAAGCCATTCGTGCCAATAGCAGCGCCACGATATTGGCTTTGGACAAGCAAGGTTCCAAGTGATACCGCGCTTTCGCCAGTGCCGTATCCTAGTGAAAATGCTCCGGCAACATCACCGCGAAAAAGCAAGGTATTGGCAATTTTATCCACCCCAAAGCGCAAACGCGGCGTTGCACCAAGCGTTGTGTCGCTAATGAGCAACAGCATTGGCGATTGTGCAAACACCTCATAAGGGCTTGCAAACACGTACAGCAACAAGGTACAGAGAACGCTCTGTTGCAGTGCGTACCGCAACATTCGGTATTTTCGGTTAAGACCGCATTTCGTGTGCTTGTCAAACATTTTTTTTGGAAATTCGCTACAGAACGGAACTATCACAAGTCAAATTGCGTTTGAATAGTAATCTAACCTCTTTTTTGGTTTAGAACAATGCTGAATCATAAATTTCCCGCATTATCGCGTCATCCAGCACAAGGAGAACACTATGGCACAAGCAACACCCGAACTTATCAGCGCACTTCGGACGACCGCAAAACGGCTTCGTACCGATGTTCAGTATTATTGGAGTCATCAAGGAAGCTGTAACTGTGGGCATTTGGCACAAACCATCACTCAGCTTTCCAAAACGGAGATTCACCATTACGCCATTGAACGGCACGGTGATTGGGAAGACCACGCTGAAGACTACTGCCCGACAAGCGGTCACCATCTCGACAGTATTCTTACACAAATGCTGGCATTTGGCTTGCAGCGCTCAGACATCGGCGAATTAGAGCGCCTTTCCAACACAACCATTTTGAATCGCATTCCGCCTGAGCGCCGTGCGCTTCAGTACAATCGCCGCGACGATGTGATACTCTACATGGAAACATGGGCTTCCCTGCTGGAAGAGCAGCTCCTTTCAACAATTACCCTTCCTTTGACGGACGAACTTTTTGCCACAAAACCTTCGGAAAAACCTGCTTCGGAACGACATTATCACGCTTTGGAATTGTCGGTTTCGTGACCAATACATGAGAGAAAAAACCAGAAAAAAGCCGTTTGGGAGTGTCGAGTGAACGTTTTCTTGCCGTTCAACACTTGATGCGAACATAATCAATTTCTACGGGGTGGTTTGACCCCCTAAAAACTGGACAAAAAAAACGGGAATCAGGTGGAATGTTGAAGGGAATTGTTGCGTTGAAAAGCGAGAGAAAATTCGTTGGGCGTTTGGTATTTCAAGCTGCCATGAAGGCGCTCGCATTGATACCATTGGCGATGTCGTTCAATGGTTTGCCGAGCTTGCTCAAAGGTGTCAAATTCATATCGGTCAGTAACTTCGCGCTGAAAGATGCTATGCCACGATTCGATGAAGGCATTTTCTTCAGGAACGCCTGGGTGCGTAAACTCATGGTCTATATGGAGTTTATCCAATGCCAGTGCCAAATCATTGGCGATAAATTGCGAACCATGGTCGGTGCGAAGTCGAATGCGTTTGGTGGTCTTCCACTCTGGCGAATGGCTGTTCAGTAATGATATTACGTCATTGGCGCGAATAGAACGAGCAAAGATTTGTGCAGGCAAACATCGGCTAAAGGCATCAATAACGGTCAGCAAATACGCCCATGCTTGTTCTCCGGCAATGAACACATATTTGATGTCCATCTGCAAATGCTCAAAGGGTCTTGTTGGCTTGACTTTGCCACGTTTCGCCAGAAGGCGCTTGGCAACACGCTTGGCGCGTCCTTTTGTGAGCAATGCTGCTTGCTTCATCAAGCGATAGAGTTTCTTGTGATTGATAAGAAAGCCCTCGCGGCGCAAGGCTGCTGCCATTGCTTTGTAGCCGTAGCAAGCACATTCTTGACGCAAAATCCGCTCCATTGCTAGAACCATCGCACTATCATCGTGCAGAACACCCGTTCTATCGGCGGTTTGACGTGTGCGCTTACGCCCTCGCGCCGCGCCTGAGGGCAGTGTTGAACGATAGTAATACGTGCTTGGCGAAAGTCCGCACGTCCGCAATGTCAGGCGACTTTTGCGTGGGTATTCGGCCATCATCCGACGGGCGACCTCGCGGCGTTGCTCATGCGAAAGGTCGTTTTTTTTAGCAGTTCGTCTTTGATGCTAATGATCAGTTCTTTCTCTGCAAGCAAGCGTTTGAGGCGCTCATTCTCTTTTTGCAAGCGAGAAAGTTCCGGGTCAATGACCGCTTTTTGCACTTTGAGTGCATCAATGCCGCCCGCATCAAACTTGCCCAGCCACTGATAATACGTTGTTGGGCTGATTGCGTACTTCCGGCAGGTCTGCGTTACATTGCCCGCTATACCTTCCTGAATGATCGCAGATCTCTCTTCTGCGCTGTACATTTTCGCTTGTTTGCTCATAAATATATCCTAAAAAGTGTTCACTCAAAATACCTTTTTTTTGTCCAACTTTTTAGGGGGCTGTTCTA
>JAAFHM010000288.1 GCA_013298375.1 Ignavibacteria bacterium
TGCAGACCGCATACTATCGAGCTTTGACGATATTCTTGCGCTCTGAAGAATGCACGGGCGATATTTTTTCGCTGCTCATTCCGCGCAGATTCCGTATTTTTGCCCTTCTTCAACGAACATTCATTACTTGTTTCACATTTTTCCCCAATTATCATGGGTCGTATTTTTGAAAAGCGCAAACACAAGATGTTTGCTCGGTTCGACAAGATGGCAAAGACGTTTACGCGCATCGGCAAGGAAATTGCTATTGCCGTCAAATCTGGTGGTCCGAATCCTGATTCTAACCCGCGTCTTCGCGCCGCTATGCAAAATGCCAAATCCCACGCCATGCCCAAAGACCGCGTAGAAGCCGCCATCAAACGTGCTTCTAGTCGTGATGCTTTGGACCTGCACGAAGTTGTGTACGAAGGCTATGGACCGCACGGCGTGGCGATTGTCATTGAGACCGCAACCGATAATCCCACGCGCACGGTGGCGAATATTCGCAGTTACTTCAATAAACTTGGCGGGTCGCTTTCGACGGCGGGCGCTTTGGAGTTCATGTTTCAGCGCAAAGGCGTATTCCATATTGCCCCTGGTGGCAAACCTCTCGATGAATTGGAATTAGAGTTGATTGATGCCGGAGCCGATGATGTCGAGGTGGACGAAGAAGAGGGCATTATCATCGCCTACACCGATTTTGAAGGCTTCTTGAAGATGCAGCGCACGTTGGAAGAAAAAGGCCTGGATGTGAAAAGCGGAGAATTACAGCGCATACCGAATAACACCACCAGTCTTACCGATGAGCAAATGGATGAAGTCGGCAAGCTCATTGAGCGCATCGAAGAGGATGAAGATGTGCAGAGCGTCTTCCACAACATCGCCTAAAAGCACCAACATCAAAAAAAGTCTGTAAAGCGCACGAATAAAGCTGTACAGACTTTTTTGTTACAATATCTCACAATTCTGCCATGACTTCCACTTTCGGTACTCGCCTCTACGATTTCTACACCAGTCTTCGTCTTGAATCGCCCTTGCCAAGCGGTATTGAGGCGATGAATCCGTATTTTTCGCCCGAAACGCAACGATGCACAAAAGCATTCTGTACGAAATATTTTCAGGACAATGCCGAGCGTGTTTCGCTCTGGGGAATCAATCCGGGGCGCTTTGGTGCTGGGCTGACTGGGCTTTCCTTTACGGATCCTGTTGTCCTCCGCGAAATATGCGGTATTGACAATGCTCTCGGCACAAAGCACGAGCTTTCTGCGGAATACGTTTGGAGCGTTATTGCGGAATATGGCGGAGCAGAGCGCTTCTACAGCCATTTTTTTCTGACAGCGCTTTGTCCGCTTGGCTTTGTACAACGCAAAGAAAAAGGCGAAGTGAATTACAATTTCTACGACGACCCCGCGCTTTTTCGTGCTGCAAAGCCGTTTATCGTCAAAACGATGCAAGAGCAGATTGCGCTTGGGTTGCGGCGAGATGTGGCTATCTGCCTTGGTACGGGCAAACTCCATAGCGCTTTTGAGGCTATCAATACAGAATACCAATTTTTCGAGAATATTCTTCCGCTCGAACACCCGCGCTTTATCATGCAGTACCGCCGCAAGCAGCTTGAAGACTATCGCCGAAAGTATGTGGCAACGCTTTCGGAAGCATTGGCTTCTCGAAAAACACGGGAAAACTAACACCGGATTGCGCCCATAATTTGCGCTCTCTCATTCCACCACATTTTCACCAAAACTATGATTCTCGACCTTGATAATTACTGGCTTACGTGGTCAATTTTGCTCACGTTTATCGGTATTCGCTATGGCATTATTTCCGGAGTTTTCTTTCTCTGGTGGTATATGATTCGCCGTGAGAAATGGTCGGCGCGAAAAATTCAACCCAAATATCCTACCGCACAAGATTACAAGCGGGAATTGGGCTATTCCATTTTTACATTTTTTATTTTTGCAACTATCGCAAGCGTCATCTACTTGCCGGAAGTGCGCCCTTTTACGCAGGTTCACCGCGATGTGAGCGAGATTGTTGGTTCAAATACTGTCTGGCAAGTAGCGTACTGGGTTGGCGCGGTGCTTCTTATGCTTATCGTCCATGATGCGTATTTTTATGCGATGCACCGCCTTGTTCATCATAAAAAACTCTATGCGCTTATTCACAAAGTACATCACCTATCGCATAATCCATCGCCTTGGGCGGCATTTGCCTTTCATCCGTTGGAGGCGCTTACGGAATTTTTAATTTTTCCTTTAATCGCGTTCACGATTCCGCATACAATCGGCATGATTGCTGTGTGGCTGGGCTTTATGACGCTCTACAACGCCTACGGGCATTTGGGATTTGAACTCTATCCGAAGGGCTTCAGCACACACTGGCTTGGAAAGTGGGTGAATACATCGGTCAACCACAATATGCACCACAAGTATGCCACAAGCAATTACGGGCTTTACACACTTGTTTGGGATAGACTTTTTGCCACAATCCACGCCCGATACGACGAGACATTTGAGGAAGTTGCTGCGAGAAAAAAGGCGGTAATACCCCCGACGACTCAAGGGCGGTAGGGATTGGTGTCCGTTGCGATTGTTCACACTTGCTATGATGTGCCACCCTCATCACAAAAAAAATCCCGTGCCAATTCGCCGAGTTTTCGTATTTTATCCGCTTCGTGTTTGTGCCAAAATTCTTGGCACTTCCACGTCCAACACCGCATAAGTATTACCTTTTCCCATTTTTAGGCTTTTTTCGATGGTTGTTTTAAAATTCGGCGGCTCGTCGGTCGGTACACCGGAGCGCGTCAATAGCGTTATCAGCATTGCTATCAATGCACAAAAAAAACATGAACACGTCTCGGTCGTTGTCTCGGCATTTTCGGGCATCACCGACCAACTTATTAAAACCGCAAAACTCGCTTCCAACGGCGACACCGCATACAGCAACGAATTTGACGATATGTACCGCCGTCACATCACGGCACTCGAAACGCTCTTTTCGACCGGAAGCGTTAGCCAAGGCTCTCTGGAAGCAGCCCGCAAGGAAGTCGAAGCGATTTTGATGGAACTGCGTGGACTCTTGCATGGTATTTTTTTGATTCGCGAACTTTCCAAACGAACCTTGGTTTACGTGTGCAGTTTCGGGGAGCGGTTTTCCGCCTTTATTATCGCCCGCACCATGTCGGCGCGGGGCGTAAATGCTGAGTTTTTGGATGCTCGTCGTGTTGTCAAAACAAATAATGAATTTACTGCTGCCAAGGTGGATTTCCCAACCACTAATGCCGCGATACAACAATATTTCGCCCAAAATACAGCCCTGCACATCATTACAGGCTTTATCGGCTCTACGTCGGAGGGCGAGACGACCACATTAGGGCGTGGCGGCTCGGATTACACCGCAGCGATTTTCGGCGCTGCTCTCTCGGCAAGCGATATTGAAATCTGGACGGACGTGGATGGCGTAATGACCGCCGACCCGCGCAAAGTCAAGAACGCTTGCACGTTGGAGCGGCTGACCTACGAAGAAGCGATGGAATTGTCGCACTTCGGCGCAAAAGTGATTTATCCGCCGACCATCCAACCCGCATTCGACCTTGGTATTCCGCTCTGGATTAAAAATACGTTCAATCCCGATTTTGCCGGAACGCTCATCAACCGCGAAGGGGATACGGCTTCGACGCTGCCAGTGAAAGGTATTTCTTCCATCAAGGATATTACCTTGCTTTCGCTGGAAGGAAGCGGCATGGTGGGTGTTGTTGGTGTGGCGCACCGCCTTTTTAGCGCCTTGGCGCGTGAGCGTGTGAATGTGATTATGATTACGCAGGCTTCGTCGGAGCATTCGATTTGTATTGCCGTCGAACCAAGCGCCACCGAAAGCGCTGCCCGTGCGATGAACGAAGAATTTCACTACGAAATTACGATTACGCGGCAAATCAATTCCGTGAAAATTGAAAAAAATCTCTCCGTTATTGCGGTTGTCGGAAGCAAAATGCGCCATACGCCGGGCATTGCGGGCAAGGTATTCCAAGCGCTGGGGCGCAATGGCGTGAATGTTCGGGCGATTGCGCAAGGCTCGTCGGAGTTAAATATTTCGATTATCGTTGATGCCGCCCACGAACACAAGGCGATAAGCGCTATCCACAACAATTTCTTTTTGGCATCCTCGAAAACACTGCACCTTTTCATTGTCGGTGCGGGCTTGATTGGGAAGGAGCTTTTGAAGCAAATGCAGCAGCAGCGCGAGTTTTTAATGAAGAATCGCGGTTTGGAATTGAAAATTGTTGGGCTTGCCAATAGCGCAAAAATGCTTATTCGCGAAGACGGCATTGCAACGGAATCATGGTCGGAAATGCTGGAAACATCAGGTTCGCCGATGGATTTGCGCTCGTTTGTCGAAACGATGGAAACACTGAGTCTGCCGAATAAAGTCTTTGTTGACAACACCACCAGCGAAGATGTTGCCGGATTGTATGAAGAAATTTTGTCTGGCAGCATTTCGATTGTCACGCCGAATAAAAAGGCGAATACCGGCTCTTACGTCCGCTACAAAGCCATGCGTGAGGCGGCGCTCAAAGCCAATGCGGGGCTTTTTTACGAGACTAACGTCGGCGGTGGTTTGCCCGTGATTGACGCTCTGCGCGGCTTGGTGGGAAGCGGCGACACGATTCACACTATCCAAGCAACCTGCTCCGGTACGCTTTCTTACGTCTTTAACAGTTTTGTCGAAGGGAAAAAATTTAGCGATGTTATCAAAAAAGCGCGGGAAAAGGGCTTTACCGAGCCAGACCCGCGTGATGATTTGCGCGGAACGGATGTGGCGCGTAAACTCCTGATTCTCGCCCGCGAAATCGGCTTAACGCTTGAACTCAGCGATATTACTGTCGAAAATCTTGTGCCGCCGTCCTGTGAGCAAGCGGCTTCGCTGGAAGAATTTTTTGCAGCGTTGGAAAAAGAAGATGCTTCCTTTGAAAAACGACGAGATGAAGCCGCACGGTCAGGAAAAGCACTCCGCTACGTGGCAACGCTGGAAGGCGGCAAATGCAGCGCCCGCTTGGAAGCTGTCGGCGCGGCACATCCCTTTTTTAGCTTGAATGAAACCGATAATAAATTTGCCATTACCAGCGACTACTATGCCTCGACACCGCTTGTGATTCAGGGACCCGGCGCTGGTGCGAAAGTAACGGCATCGGGAGTATTGGCAGATATTTTGCGGACGGCATGAGCAAACAGTATTGGTCGGGAAGCATACAAGAAAGGGCTTCATTGCGCGTTGCAATGAAGCCCTTTGGCTTTATACTCAAGAAGTCCACTACGGTAAGAGCGCATTCCCAATTTGGTGTAACTGGATTTGTTCGACCACCTAACGCGACATCGTTTGCCAACGCTCATCACCCATTAGCGCAACCAAATCTCACAAACCCAGGAGTAATGCGATATGCAGACCAAGAGACCATCGTGACCAAATCTCCGCAGAACTGGAATACAGTTCGGGACGCACACCCCGAAATTGCCACGTGGCAAAGAGCGCCGGAGAAGCATACAGTCCCTTTGCAAGCGGTACATCCGCTCCAAGCCTTGCTGTTGCCGATGCCGTCCAAGGAAAAATGATAAATTTTGTGTCTGGAATAGGTCGCTCTGGATAATTATAACTCCCTGCCGATAACGCTGAAACCCGCTCAAATACACGACTATTGCGTTGCGCCGTATCGCTGTATCCAAAACTTACACCAAGTGCAAAAAATAGTGGCAGAGGATAAAACTTATATTTTGCGCCCACTTCCAACGATACTTGCTGGGCGATATGCTCAAAAACATATTCGGTGACAAGCGTGGGACGATTGATGATGCGTCCTTTGAGGCTATCGCCCGGAGCAATAAATGTTTCTGACTGATATTGAAATTGTAATGCTCCAAAAAGTGCGATATTTCCCGCTTCAAGCCACTGCTCTGCCATAATGCCAATGCGCCACTCCTGCCCTCGCGCATTCTTGAACTCCGCACAAAAACACGTGTCTCGGCTGCTCAAAATTTCTTGATGCTGCAATCGTGTTGTGTTTTGCCCATATGGTGAATATGCTCCATGTACCCCCACAAACAGCGTTGGCGATTCCGTTGGAAAACGTGCTGAATACTGCCAATTGAAGCCCTGTGCTGATAAAACAGCAGGAATCAGCAGCAGCCAGAGTCCAAACGACAAGACTGAGTACGTGATATATCGTTGAGATGATTGCATTGCAGGAAAAGAAAGTCGTTACGATAGGCAAAAATTTTGCGTCATTTTATCTCCGAAAAGTCTATATCCAAAATCGGGTACTCGC
>JAAFHM010000524.1 GCA_013298375.1 Ignavibacteria bacterium
CGACAGTAAATGTGCCTTTACTGACGATTTCCCACGTTGCACCATTGTCGCCACTGCGATAGAGCGGCAGCCCGTTTGACGACGTAAGGACATACAGTGCGTTACGGTGAGAAAACAAGGATAATGCAATATTTGGCGCAGGAAAAGAAGCCACTGCCGTCCACGAAATGCCAGCATCTTGACTTCGATAAAGACCATTTTGGGTAATCGTTTGCGTTCCGACGCTAAACGGCGCGGCATCGCTCACCACAGCAAAGAGTTGATTATTATGCGAAACCATTGAGCGGATGCGCCCGCTTAATACCCCGTTTCCACGCCGTACTTGCGGCGTTTCGCTCTGCTCAGTTTGGGCAAATAGTTGGCGAGAGTGCGTCAAAACGCCCATCGTATGCGCTATTGCGATACACGCAAGCAAGCGTGTGATAGAATTGTAGCAAGAAAATTTCATAGTGTACCCTCAAAAGTGAAAATCGGATCAAGTCTCGCCCGACTTATAACGATGCTTTTGTAGAATTACCGCCCAACCAATACCACCACCGATCTTGCTCCAAGCAAGAGTCCATGCTGGTTTTCCAAAACAGGCTCGCGCCCAACATCAAAAATATCAAACGGTTCGGGCGCTCCAGTATTTGCAAAAATGTGCCAGTGTTTTTTGCCTCCTAATTCAGGAATCTCGTACCAGAGCGGCTCCCAGAACATATTCATTGCCACATACACGTCGTCGTCAGGCAGGAAGCCACTTTTGGCGTGTCCGCCGCAGAGCATATAGGCGAGAGAGCGGCTGCCGTCCGACCAGTCCGGTTGCCATGCTTTTGCGCCGTGGAAAGTAATATCAGGCTTGCCAGTGCCGATATAGTCTTTGTTTTGAAAATGGTGTTTACTCCGCAACACCGCGTGAGATTTGCGAAACTCCACGCAGCGCTGGACAAAGCGAAAAATGTTGTCGTGCTTCTCCAGCAACGTCCAATCAAGCCAGTTGAGCGAGGTGTCGTGGCAGTAGGCATTGTTATTGCCAAGTTGGGTGCGGCGCATCTCATCGCCCATGTAGAGCATCGGAACGCCTTGGGAGGTGAGCAAAATAGCAAACGCATTTTTTATTTGCCGCTCACGAAGCGCATTGATACCGGGGTCTGCGGTTTTTCCCTCTACGCCGCAATTCCATGAATAATTGTCATTTGCCCCGTCGTTGTTGTTTTCCCCGTTTGCTTCATTGTGCTTCGTATTATAGGAAAATTGGTCGTTGAGCGTGAAACCATCGTGGCAGGTGATAAAGTTGATGCTCGCGGAATTGCTCCGATACTCGTACAAATCCGGTGAACCCTGAACGCGGAGCGCAATTTTGCCCACCATTCCCGGATCGCTTTTGAGAAAACGCCGCACGTCGTCACGGTATTTCCCGTTCCATTCCGCCCAACGCCCATAGCCCGGAAATGAGCCGACTTGGTAGAGTCCACCGGCATCCCACGCCTCAGCAATGAGTTTTACATTTGCCAAAATTGGGTCATAAGAAAGGCTTTCGAGAAGCGGCGGATTGGAAAGCGGATTGCCGTCTTGGGAGCGCCCCAGCACGGATGCGAGGTCAAAACGAAAGCCGTCAATGTGGTATTCCGCGACCCAATATTGCAAGCACTGTTTCACCATTTGCCGCACAACGGGATGATTGCAATTCACCGTATTGCCGCAGCCGGAGAAGTTGAAATATGTGCCGTCGGGGGCAAGCATATAATAGACTTTGTTGTCAATGCCGCGCAAACTCAGGGTTCTCCCTCGATGATCACCTTCGGCGGTGTGGTTAAAGACAACATCCAAAATCACTTCAATTCCCGCTTTGTGCAAATCTTTCACGAGCGCTTTGAGTTCATCGCCTTGCATACCAAATTTCCCCGTCGCGGCAAATCCGGCTTTGGGCGCGAAGAAAGCGGTGGTGCTGTAACCCCAGTAATTGAGGAGTTTTTCGCCGGTGAAGGGGTTGTTGCGCGGAAATTCCAACTCGTCGTATTCAAAAATCGGCATGAGTTCGACGCAGTTGATTCCGAGTTCCTTCAAATACGGAATTTTCCGCCGCAGCCCGGCAAATGTCCCTGCTTCTTCGGGCGCAACTTCTGAGGAAGAGTGCTTCGTGAAGCCGCGCACGTGCATTTCGTAAATCACCAAATCTTCTAAGGCAACATTCAGCGCTTTGTCGCCTTCCCAGTCAAAATCCTCAAACATCAGGCGCGAACGAAAGGGGTAAACGTCAGGTCGGTACTGCTCTTCGCCCCAAATGTCTCGCCCGGAAAGCATTTTGCCGTAAGGGTCGCTCACAATTTTCGTTTTATCAAATTTATCGCCGCCAGTCGATGCTCCATCAAAGCGGAAGCCGTATTCCAGGGTTTCGGTATCAATATCAAAAACATTGATGGCGAAAACATTGCCAATCCGAAATTCCGGCGCAAAGGGGATTTCCACAAACGGCTTTTCTTCGCCTTCTTTGAACAACACGAGCGCACAAGCGGTGGCAGCGCTGGAAAAAATTGAAAAATTCACGCCATTCGGAACAATCGTCGCCCCAAGCGGAAGCGGCCTACCGATGCGGTATTTCACGCCTTCTTTTTCATGTGTCGGATAGTAGTCAATGCGTTGGTCGAGCATAACAGGCAAAATAGAATGGAAAGAGATTGGTGAACAAAGGGCGGCTTGTTGGGGCGGGGCTACTCAAATGCGGCAAGCCCCATTGCAAGAGATTCTGCTACGATAAAATAATTCAAAAACCCCGCAGCCCACATAATGCGCCGCAAGCTGTCATCCATACCGGCAATAAGAATTTGCCCATCGTGAACTTTAATAACACGGTAAAGCATGAGGATTTTGCGGAGTCCAACACTGGAAACGGCGTGAACAGCCGATAAATCAAGGATAATGCGGTTATAGCGCCGAGCAATCGGAAGAAGTTCCATTTCGAGTATAGGTGCAGTATTTGCATCAATTTCGCCCACCAAACTGACAATACCTATTCCGGCGTGTTCGTTGGTGGAGATTTCCAGAGTGTACATAGCTTGGCAATAGTGATGGTGGAAGATTGACGACCTGAACGCACGAAGTTAGCATCTTTCCATCATTAACCAAAATTCTTCTGCGATTTTTTGGTAGGAAAATATATGGCATTCACTGGCAAAGGCGTGAACTGCATTCGCGCTTCATCTTTGAGGGGGTAGTATATCCGTGTGGAACGCAGACAAGGGCATTTCGGAGAGGAAAAATGCCCCAAAGCCTTTCAAATCATGCTTTACGCAAACGCATCGGCAGAAAATGGCAGTTCCCGAAGGCGCTTGCCTGTGAGGGCAAAAACCGCGTTGCCGACGGCTGCGGCGATAGGTCCGATACCGACTTCGCCCATTCCGTGTGGCACATCGGAACTGGTCAAAATCTCAACGGTGATATTTGGCGCTTCCGGCAAGGAAATAAGCGGATATGCGTCAAAGTTACTCGCTTCGGCAAGACCGTTTTTGAAGGTAATTTTTTCGTGCAGCACACTACTCAAGCCCATCACAATCGCCCCTTGGATTTGCGCCTTTGCGCCATCGGGACTGACCGCCATTCCGGGGTCAACCGCCGCCCAGACCTGATGCACCTTCAAGCGCCCGTCCACAACGGAGACCTCTGCTACTTGCGCAGCGACC
>JAAFHM010000440.1 GCA_013298375.1 Ignavibacteria bacterium
AATGAGCGGTTTGGAACTGATACGAATGCTGCAAGCAAGTAACTACGCTGTTCCTGCGGTTATTCTCACGACGGCATACAGCGAGTACGCACTTGAAAGCTATGATTTGAACGTGGTGGATTATCTTCTGAAGCCCTTTTCGTTTGAACGATATTTGCAAGCGGTGAATAAAGCTACGACATGGCTCAGAGCAAGGAATAATCAGGCTTTTCAACAATCATCCGTTCTAGAAAAAACGCCGCAATTTTTGCTTATCCGCGACCGAAATAAGGAGTTGGAAGTTCCTTTTGAAGAGATTTTATACTGCGAATCGTACGGCAATTATGTGAAAATTCACACCCGCAAAACATCCTACATGACGCATCAAACCTTGAAGAGCGTCGAGGCACTGCTTCCGAATTCTGATTTTTGCCGTATTCACAAAACAATTCTTATCGCCAAGCAAGCAGTGGAGAGTGTTCTGGGGAATAGTGTTATTGTTGCAGGTAAGGAATTACCGATTGGGATAACGTATAAAGCGCAGGTTCTATCGGTGTTGCAAGGGAAGCAGGGTCTATAATTCTCGCACACTAGCGATGTGCTTTTGCATAGATTTAACGAAACGTCGCAATTTCCTGAAGTGATTTCCGGGTGATATTCGGTACCGTGGTGTTCTCTGCCGGATAACCAACGACAAGCAGGAGAAACGGGCGCTCGTGTTGAGGTCGTTTCAAAATATCATTCAAAAAATTCATCGGGCTGGGCGTATGCGTGAGAGAGGCAAGACCCGCATGATGGAGTGCCGCAATGAGAAACCCCGTTGCAATGCCCACCGATTCTTGAACGTAGTAATTCTTCGAGGTGCTTCCATCAGGCAGTACCCCGTGCTTTTCGGCGAAAATAGCGATGAGATATGGCGCGGTTTCCAAGAAGGGCTTTTGGTCGTCGGTGCCAAGCGGGGCAAGGGCATCCAGCCAATCTTGCGGTGCGCGATTTGTGTAAAATTCTCGTTCTTCTTCTTCGGCAGCAAGCCGAATCTCGCGCTTTATTTGACTATCTTCCACAACAACAAAATGCCAAGGTTGCCTATTTGCGCCACTTGGAGCTGTTCCTGCCGCAATGAGGCATTGTTCGATAATCTCACGTGGCACTGAGCGCTCGGAAAAGGTACGAATAGTGCGTCGGCGCTGCATTTCCTGAGCAAACATCGCTGCGCGGTCATTCATTTCTTCAACGGGATATTCAATATAGCTTGTAAGACTGATAAAATCTGGGTTTGTCATGGTTCGTTCCTTCATATGTGTTATTATTTTTTCCATTTGATATTGCACCCAATACTTGGTTTTTGGTCTTCTTGAATCACCTTGCCCGCAATAATCGAATCTAACGCCGCCCGAAGGTCGCGCCCACTTGGTTCTATGCCGTTTCCGGGTCGTGCATCATCCAACTGCCCACGATAAACACACTTCAACTCTGCATCAAAAACGAAAAAATCTGGCGTACAAGCAGCCCCGTAAGCCCGCGCTACGTCTTGCGTTTCGTCGTAGCAGTAGGGAAATGGATAACCTTCTTCCAAAGCGTGGTATTTCATTTTGTCGGGAGCATCGTCGGGATACGCGCTCATGTCGTTGGAAGAAATGCCGACAAACGAGCATCCATGCGGCGTGTAGTCCTTTGCAAGTCGTACCAGTTCTTGATTAAGAAGCTGCACGTAGGGACAATGATTGCAGATGAACATAACGACCGTCGCCTGCAAGCCTCGTATATCCTGAAGCGAAACAGGTTTGCCATAGACAACTTCGGGGAGTGTGAAATCCGGCGCGAGTGTGCCGAGGGGAATCATAGTGGAAGGAGTTGCTGCCATGGTGTTAGGAATTTGTGTTGTAATCACGGATTAACGCTTGCGTCATAGATGCGTACATTCCCACGCTTTGGTATTCTTGGAGTAATCGGTTAATTCTCTGAACCCTAGAGAGGTTCTCTGGTGTCGGTTTGTCTGAGTATGTGTCTCGCGCTTCAAGAAGCGTTGTGATAGTTTGCAAATGGATGTTTTGGAATTTGCGAATTTTATCCGGTCTTTTACGCAAGCCGAATAGCAAAATTGTTGCTTCCCCTTTAGCGTTTCCATTGATTGCGTAGGGCATTCTTCCTCGAAAACCCAAGAAATTTTCAGGGTTATCGAAGGTCGGATGAATGAGGAGCGGCTCTTCATCTTCAATATTGTCGTGGTGAGAAAGCGCCCTTTTTGTCGGGTCGGCAAGGGGAAAAAGGTTTTTCTTGAATGAGCGATTGCAGTATTCGCACGAAAGAAAGAGATTATCCCAATCATAAACTAGCCAGTAATAGCCCGGATAGTGCGGAGTATCGCCTTTTTGCTGTTGCCAAGCGGCTTTAGGGCGAAAATGCTCAACGTCGCCATAGCAGCCGAGTAGAGGCGTTTCGCAAAAAGCACATTTGCCATGCTGAACAATGCTGAGAATCTCTCGAACGGTTAGACTGCCGTATATCTTTCCCTCGAAAGGAAAGAATTTCTTCGCTCTTCGTTGCTCAGGCGTGGAAGAATCATACTGCTCAGAGTGTTCAAGGGCTTTTGCTATGCCATCGGTAAGGAGGATGGCTGGTGCAGGGGGCTTAGGAATGTGTACCATTGGCAGTGCGTTTTTTCTTGGATGTTGCTCCTTTTGCGGTTTTTGAACCAGAGCCATTTGCCTTGACCTTCAGCAATTCTGCTGCTTCCCGAATCAAGCTCATTGCTTCGTTATCTACTGGATTTGATGTAATCGGGATAATACCAATTTCTTGCTCAATTTGTTTCAATCGCTCTCGTTCTTCTGCGCTCAGGCGAGGTTTTGCTTGAAGCGATTCTTGCTCACGCATAAGCTCTTCCGTTTTTGGCGAATACAGTGCTTCTAAGCCAAAAGCGTCGCTTGTAAGCAACAAATCAACGGTGAGATTGCGGTCAATCCGCACATTCTGGTCAATCACAACATGGTCGCCCTCGCGCCGGAGCAGCACGATATTCGCATTCACATCCTGTGCCGACTGCACCACAAGCGGGCTGTGCGCCGTTACGATAAACTGCGTCTTGGGGAATTGCTTCGTCAGAAAGCTGATGATTTCTCGCTGCCAGCGCGGATGCAGGTGCAGATCCAGTTCGTCCACCAGTACGATAGCGGGTTCGTGGAGAGGCTGCGGGCTGCCCGGATAACGCTCCACCATGCGGGCGGCGAAATCCACAATCCACGCAATCATGGTTTGATAGCCCAAGCCTAAGGATTCAAGCGGTACCCAGCCGTCGGGGGTTTCCAATGCTAAGTAAATTCCATTGCCTTCATCATTGACCTGTAGTTCGGCTTGCAAAACATTAGGTAACAAACCTGTCCCAAATAATGCGAGTGTTTTCTCAAATATAATTGAGTAATATTCAGATCGCCGCGAAAATGAGGAACGAAGCCTCAAATTTCGCAACCAGTCTGAGACATTAATTAGCTCGCTGTTTGGTTCAAATAATGAGTTAGCGGTATCAAATATTGAATATTCTTCCCATGCTTTTGTTCCAATATGTCTTTTTGCTCCATATCCATAAATAATTAAATTGTCCATCCATTTTTTATGATAGGAAAATTTAGGGATCAATTGAACACCTTTGAATGAAAGACCTTGATGTTCCTGATTATTGAATTTAATTTGAGTAGAGATAAAATCATTTTTAATTCTTTCTTTAACTTCAAGAAGCTCCCATCTTTTATTTCTACGAAGGATGCCTCTAATTTGAGCTTTTGATCGTGAAAGTATTGGTCCATAAATCTTGACCGTCACACCAGTAGTGGCATCTGATTCTTGGTCAATATACTCCGGCTCCAACATCGCCAAAAGCTGCAACAACGTCGTTTTCCCCGTCCCATTCTCCCCCAAAATCACTGTCCACCGTGCCGCATTGCCGTTGCCGTCCGATAAATCCAGCGTTTGTTTATCGGCAAAGCAGCGAATATTTTCCAGCGTGAGCGAGTAAAAGTATGGCGCATCGGCAGGGAGCGGCTCACGCGGGTCGAATGCTTCAGGCTTGGAAGCCTTTTTTGAGGATGATTTTGGCATGGAGTTTCAGGAAAAAGTGTGTGTTGATGAGGTATCCAGCGATTCTTGACAAATCATTGTTGCTGCCAAAGCCCAGTCTGTACCGTGTTCAAGGAGTTGCTCAAACCGTTCTTGTAACTCGCGTGGAAGCGATTGTAAATAGAGCCAGTCACTGCTTGCATCAGGGCGCTCA
>JAAFHM010000185.1:0-4905 GCA_013298375.1 Ignavibacteria bacterium
CAAACGGGCGAGGCGTTCATCCATGCCTCTGTGCCGCGCAAATGCTTCGGCGACGGCTGCCACGTGCTGCAAATGGTCGGTGAGCGGCGTTCCACCGTTGTCGGGACTTTTGGCGTAAATGTCGGTAAGTGGATTCATTTGGCGTACAATCGAGGTTTTATGCGGGTTCTGTTTGACGAATAGGATTTCCGACTATGTGCAACCAGCCAACCATCGGCTTTGCAGCATCGAAACGATTGTAGCCAACAATGAACGATTCTGGCGTTTCGCCAAAGCGCAATTCAAAGCCGTCAAAACCGTTTGCTGGCGCGTCGAATTCTTCTTCGGTGGTGGAAAGTATATCGGCTGAAGGCAGCATCACATCCTCGTTGCGGCACAGGCAGATGTGTTGTGTAGAGGCACGTTCTGCATAGTTTAACTCGGAAAAAGCTAAAAACAAGGTCGGTTCAATCAATAGAACTCTATCTATTACTGATACTTGCCTTCCCCATTGGTTGAAACGTCTTTTTTCATTTTTATTTGATAGTGGGTAAAGTTTATACTGATTAGTAACAATTTGTTTTCTTTGCTCTGGTGTAAAATCGTTTCTTGATTGAGTCATTTCTTTTGTTTTTACCGTGCCAGAGTAATTGATTCTATGGCGACAAATTTTATTTGCCAGTCCATAATGATTGAGCAGTTCGGGGAAAAGTTTCTTCTCAATTCCTTCTACAATGGATGGCGTGAGAAATTGCTGCGAAAAGGTCTCGCTGTCGCGCACCGCCGTCCAAGGCTTGATGTAGCCAAATGCTCCGGAATATTTGACGATATGTACTTGCATACAATATGTTCCTTGATTATTGTTTTTTTTGAATTACCGCAACGCCCCAAAGCCCGCACCAGTGCTATGTCCAACGCCCACATCCCACGCAAAGGCAACCGCCTCTGGCGTACCCTCCACAATTACAGGACATACATTTGCGCGGTTTTTGATGCCGTGAATGTCCACCAATTTTGTCTTTGCGCCCCCATAGCTCGTATCGAAGCGGACACGGACGCTTTCGGCGTGAGCATCCAAGCTAGCCGCACGGAGTTTGGTTTGGAGAGTTTTCGTCATTACGTCGTTTGCTTCAGGGTCGTTGAAAGTGAGATGACGGATTGCCTTTCCGTCGAATTTTTTCACCAGTACAGGCGAAGCGACGGAAAAGCGCATAGAATCTGGGAATTGCGGTGTTTCTTGGATTTGAATATCCGTGATGACCATTCCGGCGATAAAATCGGGCTTGGCGATGACGTTTTGCGTAAAGGTTTTTCCTAAGTTTTCGTCGTGAAAACTGAGGAAAAATGACGCTCCTTCGGGGAAATCTAAGCTCTTTTTTGCGTTCAACTTACTTCCTTCCAGATTCGACACTGAATAAAGCGATAAGTTGTCATGTAAATCATTTTTCGTACCTTCTTCGTCGGAAAAACGTTGGTGAATAAATCCTGCTACGAGATGTTTGTAGCCTACCACCACCTTAAGTTTAGGCTTTGTTGTGCGATAATAGAAACGCATAATTTATCTCTTTCTGTAATGAGTTATTGAGTTGTAATTATCTCTCACAAACATAACGAAAGTGTAAATAAAAGTCAAGAAAGTTTTGAAATATAATTCCTATATCTATTGGAATAAATAGCATTCAAAATATCATTTTGAGTGCTATTTATTCCGTAAACGGTTCGATTAAATGTACTTGTGAGCAGTACTGCCTATCTCGATATTTCAATTCCCCACAAACAAAAGTTTTCCGGGTTCGATTAAGCGTGATACCCAAAACTACACATTTCCCTTTCCGCAGCCAAATCTTTCTTGGTACGCTGTGCTAAAAGCCTCATGCAAAAAGCCATTGCCGAAAAGGAGTGCAAACGAAGTTTGCAAAACATCTGCAAAACACTCTTAAAACCTAGCGCAAACTGCGTTCGCACTCCTGGTGAGCGACTCTTACACGACTTCTCCCGCCATCACAACTTCCAATGCAACATAGCAACAACATTTCTCGGCGCTTGAACGAAATACGCAGGAACGGTGCGCCCCCCGAACTCCGCCACTCCGCCATTGGTAAAATACAGCGCATTGAAAAGATTATTGACGGCAATATTGATGCGGTTTTCCCCGAAGAACTGCCATTCTATGCGGGCATCCAGCACAAAAAATGCGGGAAGCATAAAATCACGGTTATTGGTGAGTTCCAGAAACGACTCGCCGACATAACGACCACGCGCCTCAAGCGCAAGCGAGGAAATCGGACGAAATTGCAGCCCCGCACCCGCCATAATGCTCGGTGTTTGCACGGGACGGACATTGCGAAAGACTTCACGTGTGCCAAGATTTTCCGGCGAGTATTCGCTGATGGCAGCCGCCATCCACGTTGCATTGCCGCTTAAACGTAGCATTTCGTGAACTGCCCACTCGCCTTCCATCTCCATACCCGCACGGTAACTGGTGCTGACGTTCTTGCGAAGCTGCACGAAACCCTGCGGAATATATTCGCCAATCGCGGCAATCTCGTCTTGGAAGTGCATATAAAACCCATTAACCTGCATTTGAAAGCCGCTCCCGGCAAAGCGGAATCCGCCTTCCACGTCGTTGACAAATTCCGGGCGGACGGTATTCGGATTCGTTAGTACACGAACATTTGCATCAACAATTTGTGTCGCGCCCAGCATATCGAAACGTGTCGGCTCACGTCCGGTTCGCCCAAATGACGCATAGAAACTAGCATTGTCGCTCATTTGGAATGTTGCGCCAATTTTGGGATTAAGAAAAAACCACGTGTGCGTGGGAATTGCCGGAAGACTTGTGAGCGCACGTGCGTCGGCAACGAAGCTCATGCCGACAACCCGCGCCTGCACGTCACCATACAGGGCAAGCGCACCCAAGCGATACGTGGCTTTCGCAAAAATACTTGCTTCATTTTTCGTGGTGCGATCTTGGTAGTAATTGCTGGTGTAATCTGGCATCAGCGTTTCCCAGTTGCGGCGCAAAAACGTGTAAGCATGAATGCCGAGCGTGGTTTCAAGCGCGTTGTCATCGCTTGCGCTTGTCAGCGAAGCCATTGCGCCAATGTGGTCGTTGCGAAGCGGGTAATTGATTTGTGTGAGCGAATTGGCAGTATCTCGAAAACCAACAAAAAAATCTCCCCCCGAACCGCCGTAATACACCGATGCCGCCAAGGTTGAGCGCCCACCGAGTGCGCGACTGTATTCCAGTTGGAGAAAGTGCTGCCCAAAGTCGTCGCGGTCGCTTGCATCGTTGATGTTCGTGCGCGGGTCACGGTCAATAAGCGGCTTCGGGACTGGCAAATAGGCAAGTCCGTTTTGTGTTCGCCCCAGAAATCCCGTCAATTTGAGAATATCATTTTCACCAAAATATGCACCGGAAACAAAGACCGATGATCCCCGTGTTCCAGTATTCATGCGGTATCCGTCTGTTCCGAAGGTTGAATATTTTGCATAGATGGAAACATTATTCGGCATAATCCCCGTGCGCACTTCAGCACTTCCCCGCACAAGATTAAACGCCCCACCACCAAGCTGAATCTCCGCTCCCGGAGCGGCTTCCCGCAAATTCAGACTTTCAAAATTGATAGAACCACCGTAGGACGATGTGCCGTTACTACTCGCCCCAACACCGCGTTGTACCTGAATGGAGCGAATACTATTCGTGAAATCGGTGATGTTCGAGAAAAATACGCCTTGGTCAATCATGTCATTGAGCGGAACTCCGTTGAGCGTCATATTGACGCGGGTTTGGTCAATACCGCGCAAACGAAAAGAGCCGTAATTGGAGAAATTCGTTCCCGATTCGGAAAAAGCAATAAGCGACGGCGTTGATTTTTCTAACAAATACTGCGGGTCTTGTCCCTGAAACGACTCATCAATACTAGCAGTGCTGATATTCGTCTGGGCGACAGGCGCATCCGCCCCAGCACGAACCGACTGCACGAGAACGTTTTCACTCACTACGCCCTTTTCAGCAAAGGTAAAATCGAGAATTTTCGCGGCTTCGGTGGTAATCTCTACCTGCTTGGTAATTTTCTCAAACCGTAGATAGGAAGCCGTTAGAGAATATGCGCCGCGACCGAGAGCCAGCGAATAGCGCCCCCTTGCGTCAGTAATTGCGCCAAATTTTGTATTGGCAACGCTTATCCGTGCGCCTTCCACGGCACGACCTTCGGCATCGGAGACCGTACCACGCAGCGTTTGAGCGAGAGCGGCATAAGCAGAACACAGAAAGAGAAGTGCAAGAGTGGCGAAAAAACCACCGTGAATTTTGGGAAATGCTTGGAACATAGAGCATCTGAGGTTTAAGTGTGAAAAAAACACGTAAACCACAGCAAACAGGGCGAATCTGGGACTTGGGAAGAGCAAAAGCGGCGGGAAAAAACACAACAACCGCGAAAACTTCCTACGGCGGTACAAACCGCATCAGGTTCAACGGGTATAATCTCAGCCTACGTTTGCGTCAAATTGAGGTTTGAAGCGGTGCGTAGGCACCCCGGTTTGCGTGTGGGCGCTGGGCTTTTGCTTGGGAAGCATTGCCCAACTTCATCGGCAAATCTACAACCTTGCGCGTTGTTTCGCAAGGAGAATCTTGCGCGAAAATCACTACTTGGTGATACCATACCGCTTATCAATAAACGTAACTGAAATCAGGTATCCCCTTCCGACGGCTGAAGAGTGGCAGGACGCTGCCGTCGGAAGGTTTTCCCGGTACTTAATTTCACGATTATTTTGCCGGGTAATCCGTTCTACGCTTAGGAAAGCGTAGGACGGTAAAACATACCATACCGATTATCAATAAACTACAACGGCATTTTTTGCGTCTGTATGGCAGAGAATTACTTTTTTTTTCACTCAATTTTCACAACACTATGAAATCATCAC
>JAAFHM010000185.1:4915-7302 GCA_013298375.1 Ignavibacteria bacterium
GCCTTGTTTCGATTTGCCACGTCGGTATGATGGCTTTTTCCTTGAGTCTTAAAGCTGCCGAGAAAAAAGAAAGCGTCAAGGTTTGGGGAAATTGCGGTATGTGCAAAAAAACGATTGAAGGCGCACTGAAAGGCGTGGATGGCGTTTCATCGGCTTCGTGGGACAAAAAAAGCAAAATGCTTGAGGTTACCTACGACGATGCAAAAATCAATTTGACCAAAATCGAAGAAAAAGTCGCTTCTTCCGGCTATGATACGCAAAATGCGAAAGCTGCGGATGCGGCGTACAATGGTTTGAAGCAGTGCTGTAAATACGACCGCAAGAAGTCATAAAAGCGGCATACAACCACGTCCGCGTAACAGGAGTGCAAACGTAGTTTGTGTCTGTTTTACTCATTTCGCGGCACTGGTCAGGTCTTCCCGTACTACGGCTGAAGAGTGCGAGAACGCTGCCGTAGTACGGATTTCCCGGTACTGATTTCACGACTATTTTTCTGGGTAATTTTCCGGGTAATCCGTTCTACGCTTAAGAAAGCGTAGGACGGAAGATGTACTGACCAGTTACCATTTCGCTTTGTTGCGAACTGCATTCGCACTCCTGTTGGACGGCGAATGTATGCGATAAAAAATTACAATCGAAACCGCTCTAAATGCTCCTCTAATTCTGCCGTTTCTTCCGCCAACCTCTCAGATAGCGCGGCGAGTGCTTCGATACGCTCACGCGATTGTGCCGATGTTCGCAATATCGCCTGAATCGCGCTCTCTGCCTGCGTTCCATTCCGCATCTGTTCCTGGCTTGATGCCGCAATACTCGTCATTGCCGCCGCATTATCCCCTGCTCCTTGAATAATACGCTGCAAAACGCTTACCGTCTGGTCTGCCAGTGCAATGCCCTCTTCTGCTTCTTGTGTACCAATCTTCATTGCCGATGCAACGTTGTTGGTGTCTTGCATGATGTCTTTCACGATGCCAACGATACTTTTTGTGGATTGTGCGCTGCGCTCGGCGAGTTTGCGGACTTCATCAGCTACTACCGCAAAGCCTCGTCCCTGCTCGCCTGCGCGGGCTGCTTCGATAGACGCATTCAGCGCCAGAAGATTGGTCTGGTCGGCAATTTCCTTGATGATTTCAACAAATTCAACGATGTGTTGGCTGGAAACCGCAAGTTTGCTGGTCATTTGCGATGTTGTGCCGATAACATCCGCTATACGCCGCATCTTTGCGATGGTTTGCTGAATCGTTGCGCCGCTTTCGGTGGCAATCTGCTTATTGATAGCAGCTTTTTCGCTACTTGTTCGCACTGTTTCGGCGTTCTTTTCCAGAAGTTGCGATGTTTTGGCAATTACGCCGACGGCGCTGTCGGCTTGTTGAGATTGATGTTGTGCGGCTTCTTGCAAAGCAGAAGCCGTCTCGTTCATATCCCGCGCCGCATCAGCAACAGAGCGGGTAGTATGGCTCATTTGCCCAATAATTTCCCGCATCGTCGTAATGGTCATGCCGATTCCTGCTCGCAAGCGCCCCACATCGTCGTTGGTAGTGCTTTGCTCTAAACGCAAGGTGAGGTCGCCGCTTGCCAGCCTATCCATAGCTTGAAGCATCGTTTCAACACTTTTGGCAAGATATTCGCGGGATTCTTCGGATTTTTGGCGCAGCACGTCCAATTCAGCGTTCCGCTCGGCGGCACTGGCGTTTGCGGCTTGAATTTGTGCGGTTTGTTCGGCAAGTTGGGCTTGCTGCTGCTGCATTTCCTGATTTTGCTGCACTAAAACGCGAGAACGCCGACGACTTTGTGCCGTGAACCACAGCAAAATCCCCGCAATCACCGCAATAGCCAGTCCCACGCCCAAGAGTGTTTTCCGAAATGCCGATTGCTGTTCGGCAGCACGCGCTTCTTCGCGCTCCCGTTTCTCAGTATCCACGCGGCTTTGCGCGACGGAAAACTGCGTTGCCGCGTTGGTATTGAACACGCTGTCTTGCACGGTGGCGGCGCGGCGAAAAAAGCGCAGTGCTTCATCGGATGCCCCTTGTGCCTCGCGCAAGGCGGAGAGCGACTTGTAGGCATCAATCACGGCTTTGTTGTTTTTTATGGCGAGCGCCACTTCCAGCCCCTTCGACAACTGCTCTTCGGCTTGCGAGAACTGGCGGAGTGCGGTCTGGCAGCGCCCGACCCCATTGTAACTTTCGGCAAGATTTGTTCGCACTTTCAGCGAATCCTGCATTTTTTGCGACTCGGTAAAGGCGGCAAGCGCTTTATCCATGCTGTTTTCTGCTTCCAGCACCACGCCGAGGCTGTTCAAACCTCGTGCCAGCGTACTTAGTTCCTTGTTTGCTCTGGCAATTTCTATCGCGGCAAGGTACTCTTTTTTTGCTTTTTCTCTATCACCTTCG
>JAAFHM010000185.1:7312-8852 GCA_013298375.1 Ignavibacteria bacterium
CCAATGGTCAATCCGCCGGAAATGATGCCGTTGAGATTATTGATTTCCTTGCTAATGGCAATCGAACGAGCGAGATATTCCATTGCCTGCGGGTAATTGCGCTGGTCTTTGTATATCGCACCAATATTGCCCAAGGCGGTGCTGGTAAGCCGCTTATTTCCCAGTTCCTCACCAATTTTCACTGCTTTAAAGAAATATTCCAGTGCAGTAGCATAATCATTGAAGCGCGTGTGCATAAGCGCAAGATTGTTACTTGCTCGCCCAATGCCTTGCTTGTCATTATTTTTTTCCGCCGTGCTGAGTGATTTTCGCATCCATTCTAGTCCCTCGGCAACCTTGCCTTGCTGCGCTTTGATATTGCCCAAAGTGCTGTAAGCGCGAGCAATACCGGGCGCAAAACCCAGCTTTTCCGCAAGTGTTCGTGCTTCTTCGACAAGAGTAAATCCGCGTTCGGGGTTGCGTTGCATCAAAGCAAATGCCAACTCATTGAGTGTATTGATGCGAAGGGTGTCTTCTTGTGGGTGTTGCCGAAGAAGATTTTCCAAACTGTCGGCTGTTGCTTGTTGGGCGCAGAGTATTGGAGAAAAAAGGCTCGAAAGCAGCAAGCACATACCACAGCACAGACCAGCAATAATGCGACGATTAGGTATCATTGCGATAAAAATAATTGGTGAAGAAACGCCAAAGGTGAACGCTGCAATAATACCGTATTTTTTGCGAAAATTGGCACACTGCACGGTGAAAATTTTTTACCGAGAACAACAGCACGTATCTTATTGCACAATATCCACCTGTGCGCCGCGCCCATAGATGCGACCTTCAGGGGTCGAAGTATCAAACGGCGATTTTGCAAAGGATTTCTGTTGCAGTTGCGGCAAGCCCAAGCCCTGGAGTAATGCGGTGTTAGAGGTCGTGCGCCCCGTAACTCTGCTTTGCGGCGTTGCTAGAGTGCGAATAGTCTGCCTGAGCGTGGTTTCCTCTGGCAAGACCACAAATGTTGTTATTTGCACTTTTGCTGGCTCTTCGAGGACTTTCACGGCAATAATCGGTGCTTCAAACTTGTTATTATTCACGTCATCAATCGAAAGGCGGATGGACAAATCTTCTTGAGAGGTCGGAGGGTTGGTGCGAATGTCCCACGTGTAGGTTTCGGGATACGTCGCCCCGCCTTGTGTGCTATGGAGCGTCAAGGCTTCTCGCGCTGAAACCTGTGTAATTTCTAAGTCCCACTGCTTCAAGCCCTGCCCTGCCGCTATTTGCAAGCCTAAGCGCAAACCTTGTGGGGACACATTCGGATTGATTCCGTTCAAAACGAGTGCATGAAGAACTTCCTTCGCATCGCATGAAATCTCAACGCTGCGCATTTCGTCGGGTGATGAATTTGCCGGAATGACCCTTTGCACTCGTTTGATCCGCGAAGTAGGAACACGCCAAACATCTTGTAAATAGGTAGCGACAGCATTCGCACGGGCTTCCGCTAATGCTGAGGGATTTTGCTCGTTCTCCAATGCCGTTCCCGTTAGCGTGAGCGCAGCTTGTG
>JAAFHM010000571.1 GCA_013298375.1 Ignavibacteria bacterium
CCGAAAAATCATCAAAAGCAGCCCGAAGATTATTACTCGTTGGCGGAGATTGCTTCTCAATGGCAACTTGATAATTCAACTGCGCCCGCGACCAGAGATTTTCCAATTCCTGAGCCTCTTTTGGACTCAATCGCTGTGCAATCAGGGATTTTTGCGCAAAAAGCGTCCAGAACGCACACACCAGCAAGCATCGAACTCCTCTCATGCGATCTCCTTCGCATCCGCCGCCATTAATCGCATTGGCAGCGTAATGACAAATTTCAAACCACCTTGTTTACGGTTTTCGGCAACGATTGTGCCGTCGTGCGCCTCGATAATACCTTTTGTGACCGCTAAACCAAGCCCTGTGCCTTCTGTTTCCACACCGGGCGCACGGTAGAATTTATCAAAAATCTGCTCCAAAGCGTCGCTGGGAAGCCCCGGACCGCCATCAGCAATCACCAAACGCATTTCCTCCTTCACGCCCTTGAGTTTGCCCGTGTGCGCCTGTTTGGAAACCGCAATTTTTATCGGGGTTTCTTGGGAAGCGTGCTGCACGGCATTTTGGAGAATATTGACCAGTGCTTGTTCCATCAGCACAAAATCCATTTCCAGACGCGCAAAGTCGCTTGGAATCTCGACGTTCACAATATGTTCCGACAATTCGCGCCGAAGCCGTGCCATCACTACCCCAACAAGGTCGCTCATATCGCACCATTCCGTGTGAAGATTGATGTCGTCAGCGCTGATGCGGGTTATGTCCAAGAGATTTTCCACGAGATGATTGAGCCGAGCAGAGGATTTGCGGAGGCTTTCGGAAAGTTTCACGCGGGCTTCGGGGTTGTCGGCAATGTCGTCGTCGGCAAGCCCGGAAGCAGCAAGACTCATTTCGGCAAGAGGCTGGCGAATGTCGTAGGAAATTGAGTTCAGAAGCGTTGTGTGCAAGCGCTCGGATTCTTCTTTAAGGTGCGTTTTTTGCGCTTCTTCTTTCAAGGTCTCGCGCTCCAATGCCGATGAAATCTGGCTTACAAAATTTTCCAACAGCGTTTTTTGGTCAAGCGGGAAAATAGCACCACGCAAACGCACTCCCAAAACGCCATATTGCTCACGCGGCGAAGAAAGAGGCGTGAAATAAAATTCCGAATTGGGAAGCGTCGAAGTGAAGCGCCCTGCGGTTTTTTGATTCCCAAAGACCCACGCAGCGTTCGTATATTCTTTGTCCTGCACATCTTCGTCCATTTTTGCCGTGCTTGAGGAATGAAGCGTGTTGTCGAGCAGTTCGTTATCATGCTCGACAAAAAAGACGACATCGGCAGCGAATGTTCGCCCAATATGATGCACGGCATGGCGTAAAACCTCATCTTTCGTGGCAGCGGCGGCAAGATTTTTGGCAAGATGATAGAGTGCTGACGTGCGCTCTTCGCGGTATCGGACGGCGCGTTCCTGTGTTTTAGCGCGATTGGTGAGAATGGCGGTCACAATGGATATGACAAAATACAGCCCAAACATGATTCCATCGGCTGTAGAGTCAATCGCAAAGGAAAAACGCGGCGGAATATAGAGAAAATTCCAGAGCAGACCGCTCACAAAGCCAGCTACCAAGACGGGTCCACGCCCAAAATACAGTGCCAGCAATGTGGTCGTAAAAAGCAAAATCATCCCGTCGCTTTGATACCCCACAAACTGCGGCAAAAGCGATGCCAAGCCCGCAACAATACTGGCAATTGCAACAGCAATGATATACTCTTTTGGCGCAGAACTCAACCGCGAAAATTCGCTTGGTGCAAAACTTCGCCGTTTTTCGGGCGCAGCCTCTTCCACGCGAATCGCATAGACATCAATCGTTCCGCTTTCTTCAATGAGACGGTCAATAAAGGTTTTCGACGAACCTTTGACAAGCGCTTGTATGCGTCGCCAAAGCGATTTTTTCTGCTCGGCAAAGGGCTTCCCAACGATAATTTGCGACACGTTGTTTTGCTTGGCAGCCCGTACAATGCCGCTTACAAGGTCGTCGTCCACGGTAGAAATAATTTCAGCGCCCAATTCCCGCGCCAAGGTGAGATTTTCCGAAAGTCGCTCGCGGGCAGCATCACTCATTTGCGCAGAAGTTTCGATGCTTACGGCAACCCACGGCGCATCCATCGAATAGGCAAGGCGGCGCGTCCAGCGTACAAGCGCCTTAGAGTACGGACTTGGACCAACCGCCACCATTAAGCGCTCACCAGATTTCCACGTCTCGGCAATGTGCTGCTCTTCCATGTAATCGCGGAGTTCTTGGTCAACACGCTCCGAAGCAAGACGTAGAGCCATTTCTCGTAGCGCCATGAGATTACCTTTGCGGAACGTCGTATTAGCGGCACGCTTGATAGCATCAGGGTTGGAGAGCGGGTAAATTTTTCCTTCGGCAAGGCGTTTGAGGAGTTCGTCGGGGGCAATATCAATCAGTTCAATTTCATCGGCTTCTTCTAAAAGCGAGTCCGGCACGGTTTCACTGATGGCGATACCTGTTATCTGGCGCACTGTATCAATGCGGCTTTCGAGGTTACTGACGTTCAGCGTGGTAAAAACATTCAACCCATTGTCTAGCAGCTCTCGCACATCCTCAGTGCGCTTGATATGACGCGCTCCATCGGCGTTTTGGTGCGCTAAATCATCAACAATCACAATATCCGGTTTTCGGGCTAATATCGCGTCAATGTTCATTTCCGGCACATTTGCCGCACCTATATTTCGCGGCGGAATGATGTCTAAGCCTTGCAAAAGCGCATCAGTTTCGGGATGGAGGCTGGTTTCGACGCAGCCGACAACGACGTGTTTGCCTTCGCGCTTGCGTTCATGAGCTTCGTGGAGCATGGCGTAGGTTTTACCAACGCCGTCGCACATACCAAAGAAAATTTTCAACTTCCCGCGATAATCGTCTTCGTCGTCTTTTTGCATCTGCTCAAGAACTTCGGCGGGCGAAGCAGTGTGGGAACTCAGACCGGAAGCGTCTGCGTCATCGTCGGACGAGGCAGAAAGCGGCAGAGCGGAAGCAGTATCAGAACTTGCCATAACAACAACAATAATGAGAATAAAAGCATCTGAAGCCGTGGTGATACGCCAATAAAATGTACCAACGGTTATGAATGCTGAATTGGTAGCAAAATACAGCAAATTCCGATTGTGCGCAAGAAAATGAGAAATGTTCTCTTCGGTTGTATTCGGTTGTAACTGGTCAAATCCGTGATCAAAAGCATCCACGAATCATACGAATTGGCACGAATCAACAGCATCTTTTTGAAGGATAATCCGCTCGAAATCTCTTTATTCGTGAGGAT
>JAAFHM010000127.1 GCA_013298375.1 Ignavibacteria bacterium
ACGGTTTGTCCATTCTGATCGCCCACAAGCGGCAGTGCGACAAGGTAGGCGAGATTTGCCAGAAGATAAATAATCGTTACCAAACACGTTCCCAAAAATAAACTGAGAGGAATAGTGCGCTTTGGGTTGACGACCTCTGCGGCGGCGAACGTGATGGTATTCCACGCATCACTCGAAAAAATTGAACCGACCATTGCTACACCAAAAGCCGCTAAGAGCCACGTCCCGGAGAGGGGTTGGAGGCTGACGGAGCCGTTTTCCACGTGCGTCCACGAATGTTTCCAAAGATTTGCCAGATTGCTGACAAGCGCTTCATCATTCACGCCGAGCGTCAACCCCGCAAAAATCAACCCCGCAATGCCCAGTATTTTCGCCACCGTAAAGACGTTCTGCACGACCGTACCGCCTTTTACGCCCCGCGAGTTCAGTAGCGTCAAAAAAATGATACTGCCAATAGCAAACACCTGTGCTGCCGAGACCTTGAACGCACCGAGCGAAAGCAGGATATTCCCTGTGCCGAGCGAAGGGAACATCACCGCCGTAAACTTTGCAAAAGCGACCGCAACGGCAGCAATCATGCCTGTTTGAATAACAAGAAAAAGCGTCCAGCCGTAAAGAAAGCCCACAAGCGGGCTGTATGCCTCGCGCAGATAGACGTACTGCCCGCCCGCCTCTGGCATCATTCCGGCAAGTTCGCCATAACTGAGCGCGGCAATCAGCGTCAGCAGCCCCGTGGCGATCCAGACCGCCATGAGCAGTATCGGCGAGCCAACCGTCCTCGCAATATCGGCGCTGACAATAAAAATCCCCGAGCCGACCATAGAGCCGACAACAATCATCGTCGAAGAAAGTACACCGAGTTCGCGGCGGAAAGAATGTTCTGGTGGGATGGAAGTGGTATCGTTTTGCTTCATGGAGTTGTCCTTACTTTTTCAATTTTTCGGTATGCAAATAGCCAATAAAATGATAAAGCGCTGTCATATCAAGGTCAAGCGCTGTTTTTTCCCACTCCGGCTTTTGGTTGAGGGCGAGTGCGCCCGTTTTTTTATCCAGCGATGCAATGCGAGCAAAAGTGTCATTGCGCGTGTCGAACCGCATCACATCTACATACACTAACTCTTTGTTCAAGGAATGGGCAAGATCGTAGCGCATGACGCGCTTCACGATTGCCGTCAGTGTATCGCCATTTTTCTGAAGCGACGGCACGTTCACCCAAACAGAAAGCGCGTCGTTTTGGACATAACTTTGGAATTTATCTTCATCCTGAATAATAAACGGTACAAAGCGAAACTGCCCCGTTGCCGCATCCGGCGCTGACTCTTTGACGGTGTATTGGGGAATTGCGGTTTGTGGGGAAGGCATTTGGGCAAAGGCAGAAACTGATGCCACGAGGCAAATCCAGCAAGCAAGCGCATAAAGGCTTCGCATAGCGCGTGTCAGGAAAAGTAACAGAATTGGATAATTAGGCTCACAATATACATCCTTTATGCAACATTTCAAGCGGCAAGCAAACATTCTCTTGATGCTTTGTCACTCTTCAAGTATTTCCTTCCGACGGCTGAAGTCCGCAAAAACGCTGCCGTCGGAAGGTTTACCCGGCTCTGTTCGCTCCTTCCTCTTTGGTGCGGCACCGGGAAAGCCGTTCTACGCTTCGGAAAGCGTAGGACGGGCATACGACACCTGAACAGTAACGATGCTTTTTCCTATCATAACCACCTTTTTTAACACCCTTTAACGATTTTTTCTTCGACAATCTCCGAAAAACAGCTAATTTTAAGGCTTTGCCAAATCATTCGCTTGAATATTATTGGCAAACCCATTCAAACACGAAATTTACGTTTTTACCCTTAATACAATTTCTACTCTATGAACACAAAGCAACTGAACCGCGCATTTGCAGCATTAGTGTTCGTGATTTCCCTCACGACCTATATGCTTACCGTGCAGAAAACGGTGCCGTTTTGGGACTGTGCCGAATTTACGGCTGCCACAGTCTATCAGCAAGTACCACACCCACCCGGAGCGCCGCTCTTCCTTATGGTCGGCAAACTCTTCCACCAGTTTATTCCCTTCGGCGATCCGGGTTGGCGCGTCAATCTTGTTTCTGTTTTTGCTACCGCATTTTCGGTGCTGCTGCTCTACTCTATTACCGTCATGGCGATTGTCAATATTCGCGGGAAACGCCCCGAAACTTTTGCCGAAGCGCTTGCCGTTTTTGGTTCGGCGGCAGTCGGCGCTCTGGCGTTTAATTTTAGCGATACGCTTTGGTTCAATGGTGTGGAATCGGAGGTTTATGCGGCTTCCACACTGTTTGTGGCGCTGATTGTGTATTTGATGATGCGTTGGAACGAAGAAGCAGACAATCAAGGACACGAGCGGTATTTGCTGCTGATTGCGTATCTGATTGGTCTTTCGACGGGCGTTCACCTTCTGAGCGTGTTGACGATATTCTCTATTACGATGGTCGTCTATTTCCGCAAATACGAGATCACGCTTCGCAGCTTTATCATTATGACCGTTATTGGCTTAGTGGTTTTTGCAATGGTCTATCCGGGCATCGTGAAATTCTTCCCTGCGCTCTTGGGCGGCGATTTGCCATTGCGCAATGCCGCAAAAGAATATGCCGTCAAAGACAGCCCGCTTATGTTGATATTTGCGATTCTCCTCGTTAGCGGCGCGGCTTACGGCGTGTGGTATGGACGCTCGAAAAGCCATCCCGTTATCGGTTTGGCGTGTAGCGCATTTTTGCTGATGGTTGTTGGGTACAGCACCTATACGCAAATCCTTATTCGCTCCAATGCAAATCCGCCCATGAACGAAAACGCTCCCTCGAACCTCAACAAACTTGTTTCCTACTTGGGTCGTGAGCAGTACGGCGATGCACCGACCTGGCCCCGCCGTTATCAACAAGAAGGCTATTTCGTCCAGAAATACAAACAATATGGCGAATGGTATCCGCCAACGGTAGAGCGTGCAGAACGCGCCGATGGTAGCGCTATTCCGATTCCAAAGTTTACAAAAGTGAACTTTGCTGGCGAAATCAATTACCTTTTCCAGTACCAGATTTATCAAATGTACATTCGCTATTTCTTGTGGAATTTTGTCGGGCGCATGAGCGATACGCAAGATGCTCCGCCAGCGTGGTTTAGCAATGATGGCGCGGATATGTACAATTACAATTCCGGCTATTCTTCGTGGTATCCGGTGCGGTTTTTCGCTCTGCCTCTTCTTTTCGGTATGCTTGGTATGATTTTCCATTTCTCGCGCAATCGGCAAATGGCATTTGTGCATCTCATCATGTTTTTGATGATGGGCGTACTGGCAGCAATTCAACAAAATCAGCAAAACCCACAACCGCGCGAACGGGATTATTTCTACGTTGGCTCCTTTATGGTGTTTTGTATGTGGATTGGTATTGGCGTGTATGGCTTGATTGAAAATCTGTTCAAGGAAAATATTCGGGCTGCCGCCAGCGCTGCTATTTTGGCGGGCGCAGTGGTGCTTGTTCCGCTCAATATGGCTGTTGGCGGATGGCGCACCCACGACCGCTCGTATAACTATATGCCATTCGATTACGCCTACAACATCCTCCAAAGTGTTGAAAAAGATGCCATTCTTTTCACCAACGGCGATAACGATACCTTCTCGGTTTGGTATATGCAAGACGTGATGGGCATTCGCCGTGATGTGCGTTTGGTCAATCTCAGCCTTGGCAATACGCTTTGGTATGTTGACCAATTAAAAAATCAATCGCCGTGGGGCGCGAAAAAAGTACCGCTCAGTTTTTCGGATGAATCCATTCAGCAAAGCGATGAATACGACCCTCGCGCCCTTTCTACGCCTGTCGGCGGCGCAACGGAAGTAGAAATCGGGGTGCGTGAGGAAATCATGCGGAAATATGAGCAACAAAGCGGCTTACAAGTTAATTCGATGGAGAAATTACCGGATTCTGTTGTGAGCAAAGTCCGTAAAATCAAGATGAGCTTTATTGGTATGCCTTACGGCGAGGATGAAGGCAAACCGCGCTACATCTTCCGCATTCAAGACCAACTTGTCAAAGATATTGTCACGCAGACCGCGTTTGAGCGCCCGGTGTACTATTCCGGCTCGGTTGGCGGAGATGCTTTCTGTGGCTTGGAAAAATATTTCCGTATGGAAGGCTTGGCGTACCGCATCTGTCCTACGGTTCAGCAGACCGATAGAAGCGGGCAGTCGGTGAATTCGGAGGTGATGGACAAAACGATTATGAATGTTCTGCCGTTTGATGAAACGCATACCGAAGCGCATTATGGCTTCAAACTGCGCAATTTGAACAACCCACGTGCATTTTTTGACGAGACCAATCGTCAGCCTGCGGTGGCGAATTTCCGTAATCTCTACTTCACCTACGCTAACAATCTTCTCTACGATGGGAACAACCCGAAAAAAGCAGGCGCTGTGCTGGATACGATGAACAAATACATCAGTGTAGAGCAGTTCCCGCTCTACTTCCCGCAATACTACCAAATGGCGCTCCTCTACGAAAAAGCAGGTGCAAAGCCACAAGCCGAAAAATATGCCCGTATGGCGGCGGCGGTATCGGAAAAACTTATTGCCAATCCGAAATTGCTGGAACTCGACCCGTATTCACGCGCCTTCGACCCGAATGTCGTGGCAACGGAATCCTACGAACTCATTGGCGAATTTGACAAGGCAATAGCAACCTTGCAAAAGTACCAAGCCACGATGAATAACGCACCAGAACTGCAAGTTCGCATTGACGAAGTAGAAATCAAACGCGCCGAATACAAAGGCGATTTGAAAAAAGCACTCGAACTTGCCGAAGGCTTGGTTGCGAAATATGAAGCACAAAACAATGACTTCATTCGGCAAATGCTTCCGGGCTTGCGCCAACGTGTCATGGGGCTAAAATTGAAACTGGGCATTGCACCGACCCCAACAGAAGCCGCAGCAGCTATGGGCGCTGCACAACGATAAACAGCAACAACCCGAGACAATCTCAACGTGTGACTTGCCATTTATGGCAAAGTCACACGTTTTTTTTTCGTAAAAAGTCTTTGGATTTCAAACGCGAGTTTGCACAGATACAGGAATTGTGCGATTTTGCGCTGTTCTCATGGACAATATTTCCTCCAGTATTTTGCCAATCAATCCCCGCGCACACGATTTATGGAATGTCTGTTTGCACCTGATATGACGATAGATACAGCAACGGTGCTGCTTCTTGATGACGAGGCACAACACGCTCGTGCCTTGCGCTTGCGCGTAGGAGAACGTCTGCTCCTCTCGAATGCTTACGGGCTTTGCGCAGAAACAGAAGTACAGGAAATCTCAAGAGACAAGGTTATGTGCGATGTTGTGCGGATATTGCCTGAACATAACGAATATCCCTTCCGCATCATTGTCGCGCTCGGCATTTTGGATAATCGCGAGCGGATGGAATTTGCCCTTGAAAAAGCAATCGAACTCGGCGCACGTGATTTTGTGCCGCTTTTGACCGACAATAGTGAACGAGATCGCACAAAACCTGAGCGCCTCCAAGCAAAAGCCCTTGCCGCCTTGAAACAAGCACACCGAGCGCATTTGCCAACGATTCACGCACCGATGTCGCCGAAAGCACTGTTGCAGATGCTTCCTGCCAATACGTACCTCATTCTTGCTGATGCTGAAGGTACTGCGCCACATCGCTATCGCGCCGGAAGCGTGTGTTTATGCGTCGGGGCTGAGGGCGGATTTTCTCCCAATGAGCTACAGCTTTTTCGTAATGACCCGCGCACGAATCTCTGGAAACTTGCGCCTACGCGACTTCGAGCGGAAACGGCTCTCTTATGCGGCGCGACGGCATTGACGTTGTTTCACGAACTATCTTTTTCCGAATGACGATAACCGCTCAGGCTAAAAGCAGACAGAATAGCAACGAAAGGCTTATCTTGCGCGGTGACTATGGGTAGCTGTGTCTATTTCGTAAAATTCTCGTTCTGTTTTACCAGTTTGTATGAAAAAAGCACATCGGCGGGCATTTGGGTCATCCAAGCGGTCATTGGCGCGAATTGTGTAACGAGTGCCGTCGTTTTCTGCCTTTCTCCGAATAATGAAGCCAAGTGACGTTGCGGCGCGGAGACGCTTGCCTGTTTGAATAAGCGTTGCCGTTGAGCGCTCTATGGCATCGGTGGCGTTTTCTTCAACAAAACGTAGCGCCCGCGCCCATGCTATGCTGTCCATTGCGCTGGGGAGAATAAATTCGGTATCGCAGTGCTGGGTAAGCAGTTCGTACTCAGTCGCCACACTTTTGCCATTGTCGCTGTCCACCGATACTATTTCTCCATTGGAGCGTGTTAAAAATATGCGGTGATTGCCGCTTTCATCAGCCTCAATGCGGGTAGCAAAAGACAAAAGCGTGTCGCCTTGCTGCAAAAAGCGCACCCATGCTCGGTTGGGGTATTGGTAGAGTTTGGTATTTGTTCTGAGAATCACGATGCGCTGCCGCAGGGGAAGTATTCTGGTGGTATCGGCGCACGACGAGGCAAGAAAGGCAGAAATAATCACCAGGGCAAGATTGCAGAATTGCCGCCAAGCGAAGGATTGAGGAGACTTCACAAGTACGTGGTTATTTTCTATGATTCGGAATGTACCCATCGCTCATCACAACATCCTGCAAACGTCGTTTTTCGCGGAGGTCGGGCAGAAGGCGTTCAATATAATCTTGCAAAATTTCTAAACGACGAGTTTCAGAGCGGATTTCGAGGAGTTCTTGTTTGCGCAAAATATCTAATCCCGCTTTTTGCGCAATCACAAACGAAGCCGTTACCGTGCTGACAATATCCAGCACATACTCTTCGGCAGCGCCCGGATACACGATTTCCACCAGTTCATTGTACAACGTGATGCACTCAGCACGGAGACTCGCATCTACCGACTCATCGGCATCATCATCTCCAAAATAATCAACAATGCCAACGTAATATGATTCCTCACCCTCGCGCAGCGAGCGCAGGGTGTAGCGCCGCTTGCCCGTCACGACAACATCCAAGCGCCCATCGGGGTAGCGACGAGAAATCTCGCTCACTTCGACGGTACAGCCCGTTTGATAGAGCCGTGCCGAATCAACGAGATTGATACCGAAGTCCCTATGCCCTTCCAGCGCCGTATTGACCAATTCTTTGTAGCGAGGCTCGAAAATATGCAGTGGAACGGATGAGTCCGGGAAAACAACGATATTAAGCGGGAATAAGCCGATTTTTTCCATAACAATCAAAAAGTGACGAGATAATTCGCAGAAGAAAACTACACAATTTTCTGAGAACAAACAAGGGAACAGCGCACACTTGCTTGCTGTTCCCTTGCTGATATAAACGCTTAGTCTCAATAATTATTTTGCAAACTTTGTGTAGCGAGCGTTGATGCGCCCCCAGTGGAGGTTGGCAAAGAAATTATCAAGATACTTTGCCCGTGCAGGACCGTCTTTGTGGTAGTAGGCGTGTTCAAACATATCGCAGGAAATAAGCGGAATACCGCCCCAAATTGCGCCGTAGTGGTGTTCATCCACCAGCACATTCAAAACGCGCCCGCTATACAACTGGTCGAGCGTCAAAACGCCCCAGCCGGAGAGTTTCGAGGCAATACAGGTTGCCTTAAAATCTGCTTTCCATGCGTCCAGCGAACCAAATTCTTTTTCAATCGCCGCTACTACTTCTGCGCCTTTTGAGGCATCGCCGTCGCCGCCCAAAACTTCCCAATAGACATCATGCAACACCGTACCGGCATGATTCCACGTCTGGCGACGCTTGAGTTCGCCGAAGTCCGACCAATTGCCATTTGCAGCGGATTTATCGGCTGTCGGCAGCCCTGCTTCGATTTTGTTCAAAAAGGTAACATAGCCCTTGTGGTGCGTGTTGTAGTGCCAATCCGTCGTTTCTGGCGAAAGCAAATCTTTGAGCAAGGTTTTTGCTTCTTCGTCCGAATAGGGACGCGGGTTGAATTTCCATTCGTAAGCCATTGAAAAAACTCCTGTAGTAAAAAAACTGAAAATGAGTGAAGGACAGTTGCAATCGTTATATCGCTATCGTTGTAGAATCGCGGTTAAATCGGCTTCCCAGCTTGTTTTCGGGTGTTCGACAATACGCCCTATTTCTTTGCCGGAGCGCATCACGACGAGTGTTGGGACGTATTCAAGGGCATTTGCTTCAGCAACTTCTCGCGGGTCACGCTTGGAAAGACTCACACCCCACAGCTCGACGGACTCCGTATTTACGCCAAGCTGGGTAAAAAGCGGGAACAAACGCGGCATTTCCTCACGGCTATCGCTACACCACGTTGCGGCGATAAGCCGGAACGAAACCTCAGGTGTAATCAGCCCTGCAAGCCGCTTCACAACGGCAGCTTCGGGTTTATAGGTCGAGTCGGTGTAGCGTTGCCATTGCGCCTCGCGCTGCCACTGGCTCCAACTAAGACGACCAATCGCAGAACGAGCCACATCGGTCTGAACAATGCGGTAGGAAGGGGCGCAAGCGCTTACGAGCGCCGCAATGCCAATGGCAATAGCAATGAGTAGTTTAGGCATCATAATCCACAACAACATCATCGGTGGTCGGGTGCGATTGGCACGTCAGCACGTAGCCATCGGCGATTTCTTCATCCGTGAGTGCCTCGCGGTCGTCCATGACGACTTCACCGGAAAGTTTTTTTGCGCGGCAGGTGCAGCACGAGCCAATTTGACAAGCGTAAGGCGGATCAAGGTTCTGGCGAATTGCGGCTTCGAGAATAGATTCGCTGTCTTCAACAGAAATAACACTTTTTTTGCCATACAAGGCAACGGTAACGGAACGGGACATTTGGTTTGAGGTTACAGGTTCTGAGGTTGAGATTCTGTGCGGGTTGCGCAAGAATTGTGTTGGTTAGCAAATAGCGTTGGTGATACAAAGATACGGAATTTACAGGAAACCTAATTCCAACATGGCAATTTCGGACATCATGGATTTTTCCCACGTCGGCTCGAAAACAACATCCACCATAGCGTCGGTCACGCCCGCGACAGCCTTCACGCGCTCTTCAACCTCGCCCGGAAGCGTTCCGGCAGAAGGGCAATTCGGCGAAGTGAGCGTCATTTCGACATAAACGCTGTTATCGGGCTTGACTTCAATTTTGTAGATAAGCCCAAGTTCATAAATATCAACGGGAATTTCGGGATCATAGCAGGTTTTGATGCTGCTAATAATCTGCTCTTCCGCATCGGGGAGCGTGCCGTTGTCAATAAATTGAAGATGTGTTGCAGTGGTTTCCATAGTCTGGTTGAATCGTGATTCGTCTGCCCAAAAAGGGTTTGGTGATACGTGGAGCGTTTGTTTTACTGCTTCTGCTCTTGTTTTATCGAAAATCCAAGAGCATACATTTTGATTTTCTTTATCATTGACGCAAAACCATTCGTTCTCGTGGGTGAAAGATGTGTATCAAGACCAATTTTTTTCATAAAATCGGGTTCGGTCTGCAAAATTTCCTTCGGCGTGCGCCCCGAATACACTTCTAACGCCAAAGAAACCAATCCTTTAACAATAGCAGCATCAGCATCGCCATAAAAAACAAGAATATCGTCATGCAATTCCACGTGGAGCCAAACTTGCGATTGACAGCCGCGTACTTTATTGTCATCAGTGCGATGTTCTTCGGGAAAGGGTGCGAGTTTTCGCCCCAGGGCAATGATGTGAGCGTACTTGTCTTCCCAATCGGTAAAATCGGCAAAGTCTCGGGCGATAGCGGCTTGGGTTTCCTGGATAGTCATTATTTGGCAGCAATGGTACATAATCAGATTTTCATATATTTCGGCAAGACCACAAAAATACAAATGTTCTCCACAGCCGTCAAGCATTAAGTGGGCAATATTACCAAACGTTTGTATATTCGCTATCGGAAATATTTACGCGCCACTCACGGCGACACGTAGTGTTGTTCAGCACAATAGCCAATTATCTTCCTTTCCATCAACAAGTTCAGGAGCAATTATGTCCACTGCGACCATCTCGGCTGCCGCTTCCAAACAGCCTTCGACCGATATGCCAAAGTTTTTAACGCTGGTGACGGTCTTTTTCTTTTGGGGATTTCTTGCCGCCTCCAACGGCGTGTTTATCCCGTTTTGCAAATCGCATTTTCAGCTTTCGCAGTTTCAATCGCAGTTGATTGACCTTGCGTTTTATTTCGCCTACTTCATGGGGTCGCTGCTGCTCTATCTTGCCGAGAAAATTTCCGGTGTTGACATTTTGAATAAAATCGGCTACAAGCGTGGTATTATCTATGGTTTGCTCTTTTCCTCCGGCGGAGCGCTTTTGATGATAGCCGCTATCAACGTGGGGTCGTATCTGTTCATTCTCGCCTCGTTTTTTGCTATTGCGCTCGGTTTTTCGCTGCAACAGACGTGCGCACAGCCTTTCGCCGTTGCGCTGGGTGCGCCGGAAACAGGTTCGCATCGGCTAAACTTCGGCGGTGGCGTGAATTCTTTTGGCACGACCGTCGGACCAATCGTTGTCAGCGTGATTCTTTTCGGTTCGCTCGGCGCTCAAAATGTTGTTGTCGAATTGGCTTCGGTGATGAAGATGTATGTTGGTTTAGCGGTCTTGTTTACGGCAGTGGCAGTATTTTTCCAGTTTTCCAATTTACCAACCGTTACCAACGATGAACATATCGAAAAAGGCGGCAGCGCCTTGAAATATCCACAACTTGTACTGGGGATGACCGCAATTTTTACCTACGTCGGCGTAGAGGTCACGATTCAAAGCAATATGGGGGCGCTTCTAGCATTGCCGGAATTTGGAGCATACAAAGAATCGCAAATCGCACAGTATATCTCGCTTTATTGGGGAAGCCTGATGATTGGGCGCTGGACGGGCGCAATCGCCGTTTTT
>JAAFHM010000116.1 GCA_013298375.1 Ignavibacteria bacterium
GCACACGCACAGTACGCTCTTCTTCTGCATGATGGACAAGATATTCCAAGCGTTCCCGCAATCCATCGGCGGGCGTTAAAGCATTTGAGAGATAGGGCATTGTCAAGGCTCCCAAAAAATTGAACGAAAAATGTTGAATTGAAACAGTATCGGCGAACTTCCGTTCGCACTCCGATTAGTTGTTAGCGAACCACAAGTTTACCACGCAGCATATTCATGCCGCACGTAAACTCAAACGTGCCTTTGTTCGTGGGCAAAATGTCTATGATCGTCGTTTCAAACGCGGGCAAATCGCGCCGCAGTTTGAACTCGCTGAATACCAATTCCTCCGAACAGCTTGAAGTTTCATCACGATAAAATTTCAGGCGCACAGGTTTTCCTTGTACCACTTCGATAATGTCCGGTGAATAGCCACCTTTGACGGTGATGGCGACTTCCTGAATGCCAGAGTCATTCACGGTTGCAGCTTTCGTTTCGCGCTTGCCGAAAAAGAAATACCATACAACAAAACCCGCCAAACCAACACCGCCAAGCGTTACGAGAATTTGAGATGTATCCATAGTTGTTATTGATTGGAGTGCGGAATTTATTCCGCATCAGTGTCGAGAGCGGAATGAATTCCGCTCTCGGTTGAAAATTTATATCCTTACTGTTTTGAGGCGTAGCGCATTGGTCAGCACCGACACCGAACTCATTGCCATTGCCGCCGCCGCTATCATCGGGCTTAAAAGCCAACCTGTAAACGGATACAGCAAGCCCGCCGCAAGCGGAATCCCCAGCACATTGTAGATGAATGCGAAAAAGAGATTTTGCTTGATATTCGCCATCGTGCGCCGTGAGAGGTCTATGGCGCGAACAACATCACGTAGGTCGCTTCGCATGAGCGTTATCGAAGCGGCTTCCATTGCAATATCTGTTCCTGCGCCAATGGCAATTCCAACATCCGCCTGTGCAAGAGCGGGCGCGTCGTTGATGCCATCACCGACCATTGCCACCGTTTTTCCTTCGGCTTGAAGCTGCTTGACAACGTTGGTTTTGTCTTGCGGTAAAACTTCTGCGAACACCCTCTTGATGCCTACTTGCGCGGCGATTGCCTCTGCCGTTTTGGGGTTGTCGCCCGTCAGCATCACAACTTCAATTCCTCGTTTCTGCATTGCCTGAACCGCCTCGCGTGAGGTTTCGCGCACGGTGTCCGCAACGCCTATCACAGCGACGATTGCGCCTTTCACTGCCACAAACATCGTCGTTTTTGCCTCTGCCAAAAGCTGTACGGCTGCGGCAGTTGCGTCAGCATCTATCGGAATGTGGTATAGTTCCATCAGTTTGGTATTACCGACGGCAACACTCTCGCCCGCAACAGTCCCTATCGCACCTTTGCCTTCCACCGCCAAAAAATCATGCACGGTGAATACCGCATCCACGTTTTGGGCTTCGGCATAGTCCACAATGGCGGAGGCAAGCGGGTGTTCGGAGTGGTGTTCGAGCGAGGCGGCATACTGTACCGCGTCTTCTCGTTCGATTGTATCATCCAACAGCACAAAATCCGTTACCAAAGGTTCGCCTTTGGTGAGCGTTCCGGTTTTGTCCAGCACCACGACCGAGATTAGATGCGCTTTTTCCAAACTTTCGGCGTTACGAATCAGAATGCCGTGTTCCGCACCTTTGCCCGTGCCGACCATGATTGCCGTTGGCGTGGCAAGTCCCAGCGCACAGGGACAAGCAATGATGAGAACCGCAACAAAGTTCACGAGCGCAAAGGGCAATCGCGTTTCGGCGGGCATGGCGTTGAACCAGACGACAAAGGTGAGAATGGAAATCACGACCACCGTAGGAACAAACACACTGCTGATGTTGTCGGCAAGCCGTTGAATGGGTGCTTTTGAGCCTTGTGCTTCTTCCACAAGCCGTACAATCTGTGCCAGTGCGGTATCTGCGCCGACGTTTGTTGCCCGAAAAGTAAAGCGTCCCGTTTTATTTATCGTGCCGCCAAAGACTGCATTACCGCTTGTCTTCTGCACAGGCAAACTTTCGCCCGTGAGCATGGATTCATCCACCGACGACGCGCCTTCAAGGATTTCGCCATCCGTCGCAATTTTTTCGCCCGGACGCACTACTACGACATCGCCCGCGTGAACTTGTTCAATCGGGATTTCTTGCTCTTCACCATGCACCAGCACCCGCGCCGTTTTTGCTTGCAAACCAATCAGCTTTTTGATAGCAGCAGATGTTTGACCTTTTGCCCGCGCTTCCAGCACTTTGCCAAGCAAAATAAGCGCGATAATTGTTGCCGTTGTGTCGTAATACACTTCGGCTCTCATGCCGTGTTGCTCAAAGAGCGAGGGCGCAAGCGTCGCAATGACGCTGTACACAAACGCAGCCCCCGTGCCAACTGCAATAAGCGTATCCATATTTGCGGTGCGATGCAAAAAGGTATTGTACGCCGAAACGTAGTATTCGCGCCCGCTATACAGCAGCACAGGCAGCGTGAGCGCAAGCAGAACGAAGTTCAGTGCTTGCATTCCGATTGTTTCATGGATAAAATGCTCCACGCTGGGGAAAAGCATCGTCATTGAAAGCGGCATGATAACTGCCGCCATTACCACAGCAACGATAAAACGACGTTTGAGCGCGGTGTATTCGGCAAGTTTGCGGGCTTCGGTGGCTTCGGCTTGTTCGGCGCGGTTTGTATCGTGCTTAATTTCATGCGCTCCATAGCCTGCATTTTCTACCGCAGTCGTAAGGTTGGCAACATTCACTACGGACGGTGCAAACTCGACCGTCGCTTTTTCACTTGCAAGATTCACCGCAGCCCGCTTTACTCCATGCGTCCCAGAAAGTGCATCTTCCACAAAAGCAGCACAGGAAGCGCAGTGCATACCCGTAATTTCGAGCGTTACCGTAGCGTGTTCGTGGTTTGTAGTCATTATTGTTCTCCGAAAAATGGAGTGCGGAATTTATTCCGCAACGGCATGGGTTGGAGAATCGTTACTTTTGCTGCCTTCCGAGCGGTTTTCCGAGCGGAATGAATTCCGCACTCCGTTATTGTCAGGCAAAAGAACGTATTTGCCTTTGGCGACTTTGGCAAGTTCGGTATTAAGCGCGTCGGTTTCGATGTGCTTCGACATAGTGATTTCCACACGGGAGTATGGCTGAAGTTCTGTTTTAACAGCAGTAACGTCCTCAATGCCGCTTAGAATGCGGGTAACGGTGCGCTCGCAGCCGGAGCAGGTCATACCGGGGATAGCAAATGAATGTGTCATGGTTATTTCTCCAAAATGGTGTAACGAAAACGTGAGTAGTCGTTACAAAATTATCACTGTTCGTATCGTCAAATCTTACACAATCCCAACAAATGCTTGCATAATTCGGTGGCGGAGTGCGGAATTTTAATTCCGCTTTTCTGCCAAGTTCTTTGCGGAATTAAAATTCCGCACTCCAATTTCTTCAAGCGGGATGCGGTGCTGATGCTCTCGTGTACGCTTGAACTCCGTTGGGGTGAATCCTGTTGTTTGCCGAAATTGCCGCGAAAGATGCGCGGGGCTGCTATAACCCAATTTGTAGGCGATTTCGCTGGCAGAAAGTTCGCCATAGGTGAGTAATTCTTTCACGCGCTCGACTTTTTGCAAAATGAAATATCGCTCAATCGTTATGGCTTCGACCGACGAAAACAAATGGCTGAGAGCCGCATAATCTCTACCGATGCGCTTTGCAATGATGTCTGAAAGGTTCTCCTCTTGTTCACTCAGGTCATCGGATTGCACCAATTCAATAATGTGCGTTTTGATGGATTCCACGAGTTTTGCGCTTTCCGTTTCCAAGAGTTCAAAACCGTTTGCGTGGAGGCGTTCCCGAATTGCTGCCGTGTTCAAATCCGCACCTTCTACGATTGCCTCGCCAAGCGTAACACGCTCCACGTGAAGACCAAGTATGCTGAGTTCCTCGCGGACAACACGAATGCAGCGCGAACAAACCATGTTTTTGATGTGGAGCGTTGTGGTCATAAAATTTTTGGGTGCAAAAAATGCGGAGTGCGGAAATTGATTTCCGCAATGGTATTTGTTGGTGGGCGGAATAAATTCCGCACTCCGGTTATTACATCACTTTGACGGGCAGGGAAAGAGCGAGTTTTTCCCAGCGAACCGAAATCGTACCTTCGTTGTTGCTCGTTGCTTGTATGTTGTATTGGAGCGATTCTTGATGCGTGTCAAGCGGCTTCGGTGTTACCTTTACTCTCACCACGTCTAATTTTTCATCATAATCATCGGCAAGATGCTGGTCAAAGTTTTTGTTGAGAATGACCGTCCACTCGTTTTTGTCGGGTATTGTGAAGAGCGCGTATTTGCCTGCTTTCAGGGTTTTGCCGCCGATGCTTACGTCTTTGCCGAACTGCACTGCTGTTGCATTGTGTCCGCCCGTAACCCAGACCGTACCGTAACTCACCAAACCGCCCCAAATCGTGCGCCCGCGCACACTGGGCGAGGAATAATCAATCGAAATTTTGACCGTGCCGATATTTCCTTCCGCTTTCAAGCGCGGACTTTTCACGACCTTTGGCACAGGGCAGACGGTATCCGCCTTTGCTGGCGGTGTGGCTGTGGTTTGTGCATTTGCGCTTACGGTAAAAAGTGCAAAGGCAGTAAGAATCAAAGGTTTGAGCATTGTTGTACAGATTAAAGTGAGTGATAGAGGCTATTACTGTTTTCGTTATGGTTACCGCGAGGAACTGTGTGTTTGGTAAATTTTCCAGCCCGTTTCGGTTTTTTGCAAGATTGACGTAGCAACGCCTTTGCTGGCAATAGTTTTAGGCTTATTCTTCAAAATAATCTCATATTTGTAGGTCTCGACCGCAAAAGCAAAGCGCCCTTCCACGCGTACATCCACTTTGTAATCCTTGAAGGTGAACGATTTGAACTCCTTCAATTCCGGTCCTAAATGATGTTCCAGATAGTGTGCAAATGTGCCTTCCACGCCACCCGATTCAAATACTTGCGAGTCGGCAGTAAATAGGTCAGGTGTGCCTTTGGCATCCAATTTTTCAATCGCTTGTTTGTAAGCATTGAGTGTTGTTTTGCAAGTCTCCGCATCAGTATTTTGTGCAAAAGCAGAAACGCTGAACACAAGACAGAGTGCGAGTGCTGAAAGAATGTAGTTCATGTTTTTCTGGTAAAAACGTTGGTAAAAAAATGGAGTGCGAATTTTAATTCGCCGTGTGATGTCGCTGGCGGAATTAAAATTCCGCACTCCAAATGAGAGGTTATTTCTTGCGGTCGTAATGACAGCATTTTGCAAGGTTTTCGTAGGCTGTATCGTTTGCTTTGACGTTTTGCGTGTCGTAGCCAGCCGCAGCAACTTTTTCCTCAATGGTTTTCATGGTGATTTTGCTGTCGTCGTAGCTCACAGAAAGAATTTTTGCCGATTTGTCCCACGTTGCCGATTCAATTCCTTCAACGCCTTTGAGTGATTTTTCAATCGTCTTTTTGCACATACCGCAGTTGCCCCAAACTTTGACGGTCTCTTTTTTAGTTGCGCCAAACGCATTCGCGCTGACAAAAGCGATACCGACAAGAATAACGGCAACAAGTCCAAGAATGGCGTTTGCACTGAATGTGCGTTTGGTTTCGGCTGTTTCACAGCAGGGTTTCATATAAGTTTCCTTTGAAAAGTGAAAAAATTGGAGTGCGGAATGTATTCCGCTCTTGATATTTGAAAGTGTTGCGGAATAAATTCCGCACTCCGTGTTATTGATTATTTCTTCATGCCGGATTCATCCATTTTGTGGCAGCAAGTCATAGCGTCGAAATCAAACAGTGCAGTATCCGCCTTGCCTTTGTAGGTAAAACTCACGGTTGCCTTGAATTTTTGCGATTTGCCCGCATCTATCCATGCCGTTGCTTCGGCGGGATCAACGCGAAGCGGTGCATCAGCACTTGTACCATCCGCAAACTGAATTTTCACATTGGCATCACGGACTTGGGCGTTCATCATTTTCCCCATTTGTACACTCATTGCAAGCGGGTTTTCTTTGCTATCGAACAGATAAAAGCTGGCTTGTTTATAGCGGACGACCATTTCCAACATATTGCCGTTGGTGGTTTTCACAAGCATACCGCCGTGAGGCGTATTGGTCATGCGTGGTTGGGCAAAAACTGCGGCACTTGCAAACACGAAGAGCAGTGCGGCAGCGAATATGAAGCGTTTCATAGTGTCTCCGAAGAGTAATGAAAAAAAGTGGAGTGCGGAATTCATTCCGCTTTTATGTGTAGATGGCGGAATACATTCCGCACTCCGCATTGTTGATTTATCTTGCTCGCCAAACCGCGCCGTTAGGTTTTGCGCCAACGGTAAGGGTTTTAGAAACTTTTTTCGTTGCCACATCAATCACCGAAACGTTTGCTGCATTTTGATTGGTGATATACGCGGTTTTGCCGTCGCCGGAGAAGGCAAGAGCGTGTGCGCCCGCACCTGTGGCGAGTTCGCCAAGTTTTGCGTCGGAAGTGAGCGAGAAAAACACGACTTTGCCGTTGTCGGTATCGGTAATCCACAGTTCGCCGTTGGGCGCGGTGGCTGCCATTGCGGGCGTGAAGCCAAGATTGTAGGTGCGAACGACGTTCAAGGTTTGTGCGTCAATGGCAGTCACACTTTTGCCTTCTTCGTTATCTACATACATCACATTATTCGAGCCTTGCCACGCACCAACGGGGTCTTTGCCAACGGCAATCGTTTTGACGACATTTTTTGCGGCAACATCAATCACGGAAACGGTATTGGAAGCACCATTGCAGACAAAAGCATATTTGCCGTCGCGGGAGAACGTAACCTCGGCGGGCATTGCGCCAACGGCAATTGTCTTCATTGTAGCGAGGGAACTTGCATCCAGCACAAGCACCGTGCCGTTATCCATCATCTGTGTTGTCCAAATTTCTTTGCCGTCAGGCGAAAAGATTGCGTTGTGGTTCATTGCTTCCAGCATTCGGGATTTCATGGTCGCACCTGTTTGGGCATCCATCAGCATCACGCTTCCCATCATGCCAGCCATACCGCCTGTGTGCCCTGCGCTCAAATCCATGCCCGGCACAGCAAGAGCTTTCATCATTTTATCGGGGCTGAGATAGAGGTGATGCGGAAACGCAGCGTTTTGAAGTTTGATAGTTGCGGCAACGGTGCTGTTTTCGGTATTGATGACCGATACGGAATTATCGCCACCATTCACGACAAAGAGCGCGTCAAACGCGATAGCTGTAATGGCAGTAGAGGTAGGTTCTTTCACGGACATATTCATATTGCCCATAGAGTTGCTACAAGCATTCATGCCCAACATGATGGTGCAAAGAAGGGCAGTACGGGAGACGAAACGAGAGAAATTCATAGGTGTATTCCAAGAATTGGGTTGGTGAAAAATTGGAGTGCGGAAATTTATTTCCGCGATTGTTGAAAAAGGCGGAATGAATTCCGCACTCCGCGTGTATGATTGTTGATTTCAAGTATCACGGCTCACACTTTTGAGCCATATGATAGCGATATGTGCCGATAGCAGTGTTTACAAAGCCAGACTCTTCAAGGTTATCAAAACCTGCTGTGGTCATTATTTCGGGTAATAAGCCTTGTACATTTTCCTCCGTCGTTGCGAAACCGTCAAGAAGTTGAACGGAATAAAAAGCCCACCGCATACGGCGATTGCTGGGCTTGCCCCAATCACCAATAACAAGAACGCCATTCGGCTTGAGAACACGCCAAATCTCACGAAGGCAATGCAATTTTGCTGCATAGTCAAGCTGATGAAAGACGAGAGAGCTAACAGCTTTATCAAACGTGGCATTTTCGTAGGGCAATTTTTCGCCATCATAGAGGTCAAGCGTAAGCAATACACCTTTGCGCTCTGCATTCCGAAGGGCATATTGGCGGACATTTGGGTCAATATCCACACCTGTCAAAACAGCATCGGGCATACGTTCTTTGATACGAAGGCTTACTGCCGCCGTACCATAGCCAAAATCCAAAATGTGTTCACCAGCCTGCGGATGAAGTATATCAACCAAACGAGAGCGAAATTGTTCTTCCGGCATCGTGAGCTTGATAGCCATATCATAAAGCCCAGTGAGCCAATGATAGCCAAGAGCGGGTGTAAACGATGAGCGTGTGTGCATAGTCAAGCAGTTATTTTTTTGAAATTCAGTGTGTAATTCCATTGCCATCCGTACATTTCCGGCAAATCAAAACCTTCCTGTATAACGAAGGATTCTACGACATCCATAGGCATAAATGCAGGAGCGGGACGATGTTCTGAAATTGAAAGAAAACCATCTGCTTTCAAAACACGCCATGCTTCCTTGAGAAAAGTTTGTTGTGCGTAAAGTTCACCAAAAACAGCAACGAGGTATATCATATCAACGCTTCCATCGGTAAGAGGTAGCCTTACCGCATCGGTATTGATGTAACGAACATTATCTAATCGGGCTTTCTCTATTTTGCTTTTCGCTGTGGCAAGCATATTTTCTTGGTCATCTATCAACGTCAAAATGCCATAGGTCAGGAAGCGTGCTACTTCCACGCTATAAAATCCTGCACCGCATCCTACCTCAAGCACTCGAAAGTCTTTTTGTAAGGGTAAACGTTTCAAGTGTTTTTTTGGGGAAAGAAGGATGTTGCGTAGCGGCTCCCACGCATTTGACCTTCGATAAGGATAAATGCTACTACCCGCAGCATTGCTTTGTGCGGCACACCAAGAATGTTGCATTTGTGTCTCCTTTCTTCGTATCCTTAATGCGTTTCTAAAAAATTACCTTGCGGACCAACGCCGTAAATATGCGTCAGTTCCGCGCCGTGATGCCCAGCAATACCAACAGCGACGGCGGTTGCTACGGCTGCCAAAAATACCAATGCCTCCACAGGGAGGGTGAAACGCGAGAAGCGAGGCTGCACAAGAAATTGCGAAAGAAGTTTCAAGAGAAGAGTGAACGCCGCGCCGCGTACCGTCCAATCGGCGTACAAATCGTGTTGTTTCAGTACGGCTTCGGCGGCATCGCTGATAACGTCCACGTGTGCATGAAATGTCGTGGAAGCCAGATATGCCGCGACAAATCCCAAGAGCGTCAGTGCCATCGTTGCAAAGCCAAGTTCCTTTCGCAGCACGAAAAAACTCACCAACTGCACGAGTGGAACAAGCATGAGAAGAACGATAGGGAAATGCACCACGAGCGGATGCAACGTCGGGAAACCGCCTTGAATGGCTTCTCCGGCAACGGGCTTGTGAGCATGATGGTCGCCGTCGTGTGCGTCGGAAGCAGACATGGAAAGGGTTGCAGACGTTTCGGCGGAAACGCTTGCGGAAGTTATCGGCTGAGATGCGGCTTTTTTGTGGGGTTTATTGCCATGTGCGAGAGTGGAGGTGATTGCTAACGGCAATGCCAAAATAGCAAGCACGAACCACCACGCCACCAGCGCGGTTGAACGAGAGAGCATGATAAAGCCTCCAAAAAAATGGTAGTGTTGAATAAAAGAAATAGGGACAAAACACGACGAACCGCACGGAAGGTATCGCAATGATACTCCGTCGGTTAAGAAAGAGGGTGGAGGCTTAAATCAGAAGGGAACGGAACAGGACAGGGATGTCCGAACTTCGGGCAGGAGGATGGGTGTCGAAGGCAACGGTGCAAACCGTATGTTTTTCGCTGAGAGTGATAGCAAGAGTTGGTGGCAATATTGCATGAAGCGTTGCTACAAGCGGATTTGGTGCGAGGGTGAGCGCACCAAGCACACCATCAGGGTGAAACTCGCTCACGTGAACCTCATTGTGGCAACAATCATTTTCGCAGCAATCGGAAGAATCACTTTCGTCGTGATTGCAGTCGCATTGCTTCGCCTTTCCAACGGAAATACTATCCATCTTCTCGCCACAAAAATGGTACACGAGTGGCGGTCCGCTTATTGCAATAAGCAGATGTGCGGATAGCACAAAGGATAATATTTTGGAAAGGAGTTTCATAGCTTGTAAAACGCAATATACAAAAAAATGTTGCGAAAGCAAGTTAGGACTTTCGCAAAAAAATTGGAGTGCGGAATGTATTCCGCGTATTTACTGACATCTTGCAGCATTGCAGAATACATTCCGCACTCCAAAACGCTCATCTGCGAACATCCTACAAATAACAAAATGGTATGACGTTCGCTGTTTATAGTACCGTTACTCCTCGCAGTCCTGATGACACGCCGCTCCACCGTCTGCCGCTTCAAGCTGAAGCGTCGCGTGATGAATGGCAAACCGCTCTTCGAGTGCATGAGCGGCATCATGGAGGAATGTATTGGGAACGGGGAGGGAATATCCTTCAGAAAAGACGATGTGCGCCGTCAGTGCGGTTTCCGTCGTACTCATTGCCCACACGTGCAAATCGTGAACAGAAGCAACACCCGCAAGTCCGCTCAAATACTCACGCACAGCCGAAATATCCACATCACGCGGCACGGCATCCAACGCCATTGTGAGCGCGTCGGTCAGTAGCCCCCACGTGCCATAAACAACCACCGCAACAATGAACAAACTCATGGCAGGGTCAAGCCAGAACCAGCCTGTTTGCCCAATCACAATGCCCGAAATTACCACGCCAAGCGAAACCGCCGCATCTGCCGCCATATGGAGAAACGCGCCTTTGATGTTTGCATCCTGTTCGCGTCCGCGCATAAAGAGCAGTGCCGTTGCGGTGTTGATGACCACACCAATCGCCGCCACCCATATTACCACACTTCCGGCGACGGGTGTAGGCTCACGCAAGCGTCCGAGAGCCTCCCACGCAATACCGCCACACGCAACCAAAAGCAGCACAGCATTGAGCAGCGCGGCAAGCACCGACGACTTCCGAAAGCCGTAGGTATAGCGACTGCGCGTGCCAGTGTTCAACTGCTTGCGAACAAGCCACGAGGCAAACCACGCAAACACGAGGCTCAAAACGTCGCTTAAATTATGCCCCGCATCGGCAACCAATGCCATCGAGTTTGACCAAAAGCCAAAGCCGCTTTCAATGAACACATACAAAAGATTGAGCGTAATGCCGACCGCAAATGCACGGTCAAAGGTCGCGGGTGCGTGTGAATGCGCGTGTCCCTGCGAAGAAGAATGATTGTGAGAGTGAGCCATGACGATTCCAAGAAATAGTGAACAATGAGATTAAAAATATGTTGCCAAGCCAAACTGTACACCCGCACGGCGCACAGGCAGATTACCTAAAAGGTCACGGATAAATTCCTGACGATAATTCAGACGAAAAACCGTGTTCGGCGTAGGGCGAAAGCTGATTCCCACTGCGCCCGCCGTTATTTCATCGCCGATGATTCCGCCTGTTGCGGCGAACTGCCCGACGTTATAATCTACGTGTTCTACGCGAAATGTGGCATTGATGGTGGCTGCCGCGAAGTCCAGCACTGCGCCTGTCCACACAGGGACAATCGCATCCAGATACGCGC